>NZ_JBEZKZ010000036.1:10100-67319 GCF_040651895.1 Streptomyces sp. NPDC048352 | reverse complement strand
CCTGGCCGGGCAGGCCGCCGAGGCCCTCGGCGAGGGCGCGGCCGAGCAGCTCGCCGAGGACCCCTGGCGGCTCCTCGCCGTCCCCGGGGTGCGCCCGACGCAGGCGGACGGCTTCGCGCAGGCCCTGCTGGGCCCCGCGGCGGGCCCCGCCGACGAGCGGCGCGGGGCCGCGGTGCTCGGCTGGCTGCTGGACCAGGCCGCCGTCAAGGGGCACACCGCCTTGGAGGCCCCGGTCCTGGAGAAGGCCCTGGCCCAGTACGGGGTGCCGGCCCCGGCCGAGACGCTGGAGACGGCCATCGGCGACGGCGCGGTGCTGGTGTTCCACGAGCCGCTGGGGCCGCCCGCCGGTGAGGACGAGGAACAGCCCGTGCGCATCCTCGTGGGCCTGGAGGAACACGCCCTGGCCGAGGAGGCGCTCGCGGACGGCCTGGCCCGGCTGGCGGGCACCTTCGGCGGCCCCGCGGACTGGTCGGCGGCCGCCACCGGCCCCGCCGCCGAACTGGTCCGGGCCGTCGCGGCCCACGGCCTGGTCACCCACACCGGCGGCGAGGCCGCGCGGGCCGAGCCCGCGGCCCTGCTGGCGGCCGCGAGGCAGCTTGGGCTGCGGGCCTGTCTGGCGGCGCACGCCCCCGCCGCCGCGGGCGCCGAGGCCGTCACGGTGGCCGGTCTGCTCGCCGGGACGGAGGGCCCCGGCCGGGACGCCGACGGCCGCTTCGACCTGGACCTGCTCATCGTCCTCGACGCGCCCCAGCTGGACGTCGGCACGGCGGCCGCCCTGGTGGAGTCCGTGCCCGACGGGGCGCGCCTGGTGCTCTCCGGCGACCCCGGGGTGCTCGGGTCGGCCGGGCCCGGGCGGGTGTTCGCCGACGTGCTGGCGGCGCGCGCCTTCCCCCAGGTGGTGTCCCGCACCCCGGACCCGGGCCCGATCGGCGAGCTGGTCTCGGGAGTCGGCATCGGGGAGCTGAACCGGGTCGACGCCCCCGGCAAGGAGGTCGTCATCGTCCCCGTCCGGGACGCCGGCGAGGCCGTGCACCGCACCGTCCAGCTGGTGGCCGAGTCGGTGCCCCGCGCCTTCGGGATCCCGGCGGAGGCCGTGCAGGTCATCACCCCGGGCCACGGCGGCTCGGCGGGGACCCGCGCGCTGAACGCCGCCCTCAAGGAGCGGCTGAACCCCGGGCCCGGCCGGTTCGGCGGCTTCGACCCCGGCGACCGGGTGGTCCACGTGCCCTCGCCGGGACGGGCGCTGCCGGCCCGGGTGGTGTCGGCCGACGCGCAGGGGCTGCACCTGGACGCGGGGGGCGCGCGGGTCGTCGTACCGCAGGAGCGGGTGGAGGCGCAGGTCCGGCACGGCTGGGCGGTGACCGCGCACCAGGCCGTGGGCGCGCGCTGGCCGGCGGTGGTCGTCGTACTGCCCGGGGACGCGGCCGAGGCGCTGTCCCGGGACTGGGTGTACACGGCTTTCGGGCGGGCCGAGCGGCACCTGTCCGTGGTCCACGGGGTGGACGAGGCGCTGCCGCGGGCGGTAGCGCAGGGGCTGCCGAAGCCGCGTACGACCCGGCTGACGGGCCTGCTGCGGGCCCTCACGGCCGCCCAGGAGGAGCAGCAGCCGTAACGGCCGGTCGCCCGCGTGCCCCCGCCCGGCGACGGGCGGGGGCACGCGGGTGCGGGAACTCTCAGGCCGGGGTCAGCCCGGATTCGGGGGCGCTCTCCTGGCCGTCGGCGCCGGCCGCGGCCTCGAAGCCCTCCTCGTCCCCGTCCTCGTCCTCGTCCTCGAAACCGGGCTCCTCGTCGAAGACGGAGCTCACGTCGAACCGGTGCAGCACGTCCTGCGGGTCGGTCTGCTGGAACGGGGAGTCGAGCCAGTCCCCCGGTTCGGCGACTTCCTCCAGGGCGGCGACCCAGAGCGTGGAGTCCCCTTCCTCCAAGCCGAACTCCTTGTAGCGGGAGGCGATCTCGTCGGGCTCGTACTCACCGAAGAGCACGCCCAGCGCACCGGCGGTACCGCCGTCGTCGAGGAGCTCGGCGTCCTGGTCGTGCGCGGCGACGCGCTCGGCCTGGGCGATCAGCCGTGCCGGTTCGACCACGGCGTAGTCGCGGCGGATCAGCACGCTGAAAGCGGCGGGTTCGGCGGGGCCGGTGAACGGGGCACCGGTCTCGGGCGCGGGGATCTCGAAGGGGGTGACCTCGTCGTAGCGGTCGTAGAGGAGTTCGTCGTACTCCTCGGCCGCGGCGGCGAGTTCGTTGAAGGCGGCGTAGACGGCTGGATCCTCGTCCCCGATCCTGCCCTCGACCGCGGCGAGGTGACGGTCGAGTGCGGTCTTGACCGCCTCGGCGGCGGCGCGTACCTCGGCAACAGTGGGCAGAGCGGCATCAGACATAGTGCAGACGCTATCCGTAGGGGGCCGGTGCCCGCACAATAGATGCGATGCCGGAATACGAATTCGTCGACGTGTACGTGCCTCGCGGGACGCCCCGCAAGGAGGCGACCCGCCTGCTGACCGATCATGCGGAATACGGGAACTGGGAGCTGGAGCGCCTGACCCTGCACCGGGACGGCAGCCGCCGCGTGCGGTTGCGCCGCCGGATCATCCGCCAGGTCCGCGCGACCTGGTGACGCGGGCCCCGCTGCCGGGGCCCGCGTCGTGAGTGCCCGTCAGGCGGCGTTGCGGGCGCGCCGGTAGAGCACGGCGCCGGCCAGCAGCAGGCCGCCGGCGAGCGGCACGCCGGCGGTCAGGGCGTCGCCCGAGCCGGTGGCGGCGAGCTGGGCGTGGTGGCCGGCCGGGGCGGCGGGCTCGGCCGGGGTGACCGGGCCGGTGGGGGTGCCGGGCGAGGCCGGGGTGCCCGGGTTCGCGGGGGTGTGTCCGGCCGGGGTGCCGGGGTTGCCCGGCGTCTGACCGCCCGGCGTACCGGGGTGCCCGGGCTCGTCCTCGTCGCACGGCTCGTCGTCCCCGCCGCCCGGGTGGCCGGGGTGCCCCGGGTGGCCGGGGTGCCCGGGCTCTCCCGGATTCCCGGGGTGACCGGGGTGGCCCGGGTGGTCCGGGTGCTCCGGATGTCCGGGGTGGCCCGGGTGCTCCGGGTGGCCGGGGTGCTCCGGGTGGCCGGACTGACCCGGGTACCGCGGGTTGCCCGACTGGTTTGCGCAGCGGTTCCCGAAGGCCGGGTTCAGCGCCCCCACCACGTTCACCGTGTTGCCGCAGACGTTCACCGGTGTGTCCACCGGCGCCTGCACGTTGTTCCCGGACAGCAGGCCCGGAGAGTTCGAGGCGTGCCCGGACGCCCCCGAGTCCGCCTGGGCCTGACCGCCGGCGAACGCGAGGACACCTCCCGCGGCCGCCATGGTGATCAGCGTCTTCCTCGTGACCTGGACCGGTCGTCGCATCTGTACTCGTCCCCTGGTGTGTACGTACCGTTCGGCACGCAGGCCGTACGGGCTCCCCCGCCCGCCGCGCCGAATGTGAGCGGCCGGGCCGGAAAAGCCCGGCGGCCCCGGAGCGCTGGCAGCGCCCCGGGGCCAGAACTTCAGATGCGTCAGGCGTTGACGCAGGTGTTGCCGAAGGCCGGGTTCAGCAGCGCGATCACGTTGACGGTGTTGCCGCAGACGTTGACCGGGATGTGGATCGGGACCTGGACGACGTTGCCGGACAGGACACCGGGGGAGCCGACGGCCGCAGCCTGGGCACCCGCGTCGGCGACAGCCAGACCCGCACCCGCGAGCACCAGACCACCAGTGGCAGCCGCAGCGGCAGCAACCTTCTTGAGCATTGTTCCTCCTAGTAGGCAAGTGCGGTCCCAGCCGCGGACCGCATCACCTGTAACGAGGAGGACTCACCGGGGCTACGAGCGTATGAGCGCATTCACTCTTCTCAGTGGAATGCGCACACCTTCCCGAATCTGCGGCGTTATCGGGCGTCAGGCACCAGGCCGCACGCGTCGCGCGTCACGCGTTGTCGAGGAACCGGTCGAGGACGCGGACGCCGAACTTCAGGCCGTCCACCGGCACCCGCTCGTCCACGCCGTGGAACATGCCGGCGAAGTCCAGCTCCGGCGGCAGCTGGAGCGGCGCGAAGCCGAAGCAGCGGATGCCGAGGTCGTCGAAGGACTTGGCGTCCGTCCCACCGGAGAGCATGTACGGGACCGCCCGCGCGATCGGGTCCTCGGCCTTCAGGGCGCCCTGCATGGCGTCCACGAGCCGCCCGTCGAAGTCCGTCTCCAGCGCCTTGTCGGCGTGCACGTCCTCGCGCTTGACGCGCGGGCCGAGGATCCGGTCGAGGTCGGCGAAGAACTCGTCCTCGTAGCCCGGCAGGAAGCGCCCGTCGACGTGCGCGGTGGCCTGGCCGGGGATGACGTTGACCTTGTAGCCGGCGCCGAGCATCGTCGGGGCGGCGGAGTTGCGCAGGGTCGCGCCGACCATCTTGGCGATCCCGCCGAGCTTGGCGAGGGTGGCGTCCATGTTCTCCGGGTCGAGCGGGGTTCCGAGCGCGTCCGAGAGTTCGTCGAGGAAGGATCGAACGGTCTTCGTCACGCGCACCGGCCACTGGTGGCGGCCGAGGCGCCCGACGGCCTCGCACAGCTCGGTGATGGCGTTGTCGTTGTTGGTCATGGAGCCGTGGCCCGCGGTGCCCTCGACCGTGAGCCGCATCCAGTGCATGCCCTTCTGGGCCGTCTCCACCAGGTAGAGGCGCAGGTTCTCGTTCACGGTGAAGGAGAAGCCGCCCACTTCGCCGATGGCCTCGGTGACGCCCTCGAAGAGGTGGGGGTGCTTGTCCACGAGGTGCCGGGCGCCGTACGTGCCGCCCGCCTCCTCGTCCGCGAGGAAGGCCAGCACGATGTCCCGGGGAGGCTTGCGCCCGCTGCGCATGCGGTCGCGCACGACGGCCAGCGTCATCGCGTCCATGTCCTTCATGTCGACCGCGCCGCGGCCCCACACGCAGCCGTCGGCGATCTCGCCCGAGAAGGGGTCGTAGGTCCAGTCGGCGGCGTTGGCGGGCACCACGTCGGTGTGCCCGTGGATCAGCAGGGCCGGCCGTGAGGGGTCCTCCCCCTCGATCCGGGCCACGGTCGAGGCGCGCCCCTTGTGCGATTCGAAGATCTGCGGCTCCAGCCCGACCTCGGCCAGCTTCTCGGCGACCCACTCGGCCGCCTTGCGCTCGCCGGGGCCCGAGTGGTCCCCGTAGTTGCTGGTGTCGATCCGGATGAGGTCCCGGCAGAGGTCGACGACCTCGTCCTCGCCGGAGACGGCCTTGCCCGCGCCCGTTGCGCTCACGCTGTTCCTCCCACTGATCAGTACCGGCTACCGCCCCCATCCTCCCGCCCCGGGCCCGTCCGCCCAAGGGCGTTCCGGGCCCGCCGGGGGGTGTGATCGAGGACCCCCGGCGGTTTGGTAATGTTTTCCATGTCGCAACGGCCCGCGAGGGACGTGAGGCGCACACCCGGTCCGGGTGGCGGAATGGCAGACGCGCTAGCTTGAGGTGCTAGTGCCCTTTATCGGGCGTGGGGGTTCAAGTCCCCCCTCGGACACATGTGAGAAGGACCCCGCTGAGGCGGGGTCCTTCTTCGTTTCGCCCCGGTGGCGGCCGGAAACGGGCCGCGTAGGGGCCGGCGAGGGCGGGGACGAGCCGCCCCGGAATGTTTGGTAATGTTTTCCACGTCGCAACGGCCCGCGAGGGACGTGAGGCGCACACCCGGTCCGGGTGGCGGAATGGCAGACGCGCTAGCTTGAGGTGCTAGTGCCCTTTATCGGGCGTGGGGGTTCAAGTCCCCCCTCGGACACATGTGAGAAGGACCCCGCTGAGGCGGGGTCCTTCTTCGTTTCGCCCCACACACGGGAGAGGCCCCCGGGCCGGGATGCGGGATCCCGGCCCGGGGGCCTCTCGCGTACGGGCCGGTCAGCCGTTGGCGGCGGCCAGTTCGGCGACGCGGCGGCGGACCAGGAACCAGCCGCCGACGAGTGCGGCGGCGATGCCCGGGAGGAACATGACCGTGGTGCGGCCGACGCCGCCGTCGCTCCACATCAGGACCAGGACCGCAGCCAGGAAGACCAGGGTGACGATCTGGGTGTAGGGGGCCCAGGGAAGGCGGTAGGCCGGGCGGTCGAGCTCGCCGTTCTTCGCGCGGCGCCAGAAGAGCAGCGAGCAGAGCATGACCATGGCCCAGGTGCCGAGGATGCCGATGGAGGCGAGGTTGAGGACGATCTCGAAGGCCTCGCCGGGCATCCAGTAGTTCAGGCCGACGCCCGCGACGCCGAAGGCGGCGGTGAAGAGGACGCCGCCGTAGGGGACCTTGCCCTTGTTCATGACGCCGGTGAACTTGGGGGCGGAGCCGGACATGGCCATCGAGCGCAGGATCCGGCCGGTGGAGTAGAGGCCGGAGTTCAGGCTGGACAGGGCGGCGGTCAGGACGACCAGGTTCATGATGCCGGCGGCACCGGGGACGCCGAGCTTGTCGAACACGGTGACGAAGGGGCTCTGGTCGGCCGAGTACGCGGTGTACGGGAGCAGGAGGGCCAGCAGGACCACGGAGCCGACGTAGAAGAGGCCCACGCGCCACATGATCGAGTTGATCGCCTTCGGCATGATCTTCTCGGGGTTCTCGGTCTCGCCGGCGGCGACGCCGCAGAGCTCGACGGAGGCGTACGCGAAGACCACGCCCTGGACGACGAGGAGCATCGGCAGGACGCCGGAGGGGAAGAGGCCGCCGTTGTCGGTGATGTTGGCCAGGCCGGGGGTGTTGCCGCCGATGTCGTGGCTGGTGGCGACGAGGTAGATGCCGACGATCAGGAAGACGACCAGGGCGGCGACCTTGACCAGGGAGAACCAGAACTCCATCTCGCCGAAGTACTTCACCGAGATCAGGTTCGCGGTGAGGACGACGGCGAGCGCGATGAAGGCGAGCACCCACTGGGGGACGTCGGTGAACATCGACCAGAAGTGCGCGTAGGTCGCGGCGGCGGTGATGTCGGCCACGGTGGTGGTGGACCAGTTGAGGAAGTAGAGCCAGCCCGCCGTGTAGGCGCCCTTCTCCCCCATGAACTCGCGCGCGTACGAGACGAACGCGCCCGAGGAGGGGCGGTAGAGGACGAGCTCGCCGAGCGCCCGGACCACGAAGAAGGCGAAGACGCCGCACACGGCGTAGGCGATGGCCAGGGAGGGGCCGGCGCCGGCGAGGCGGCCTCCGGCGCCGAGGAACAGGCCGGTGCCTATCGCCCCGCCGATGGCGATCATGTTGATGTGGCGGGACTTGAGGTCCTTGCTGTAGCCCTCGTCACCGGCGTCGACAGGGCGGGGGGACGCCGTGGCGGCGGGCTCGGTCAAGGTGCGATCGCTCATGCGGAACTTCGCCTTCGTGGGGTCGGACAGGCAGGCCGGGCCGGGCGCGGGAGAGCTGGGTGGGGTCCCCGTGCTGCGGTTCCGGTGATTTTGTCGCCCCAGGAGACCATGAGCTCCGGCTACCCGCCAAAATCGGCCTCATACGCGCGGAAGCCCCCGGCGACCTTGGAAACGGTCTCCGGGGGCTCCCCACGGGTACGAATGCGAGGCCCGGGGCCTCAGGGACGCGGGGTGGCCTCCGCGGCCTGGTCCAGCCGGAAGGCCTCGTTGCCCAGGCCGATGCGGGCGTGGACCTCGGGGCGGCGTGATTTGAGCAGCAGCCCGTGGACCAGTCCGCCCAGTGCGGCGACGGCGATGATCGCGGGCAGGGCCCAGCTCAGCGCGGACCCCTCCTCGGCGCCGACCAGCAGGGCGAAGTCCTTGACGGTGTAGACGGCGATGCCGACGAGGGCGAGCCCGGCCAGGCCCGCGGCGGCCAGCCGGCGGACCTGGGCGGCGGCGGTGCCCCGGCGGACGAAGAAGGCGATGACGGCGAAGGAGGCCGCGGCCATCAGGGTGGTCACGCCGAGGGCGCCGACGCTGCCCATCCAGGTGAACAGGTGCAGCACGGGGGCGGTGGGGTCGCCGGTCGGCATCGAGTCCGTGACGGCGAAGAGGAGGACGACCACGGCGGCGACGACGGTCTGCAGGAGGGATCCGGTGGCGGGGGCGCCGGTGCCCGGGTTGGTGCGGCCGAAGCGGGCGGGCAGCAGGCCCTCGCGGCCCATGGCGAAGGCGTAGCGGGCGACGACGTTGTGGAAGCTGAGCATGGCCGCGAACATGCCGGTGACGAAGAGCACGTGCAGGACGTCGGTGAAGGTGGCGCCGAGGCGGCTCTGGGTGAGCTCGAAGAGCAGGCCGGGTCCGGCCTCGGCGGAGGCCTTGGTGATCGCGGCGGGTCCGGTGGCGACCGAGAGGGCCCAGGCGCTGAGGGCGAAGAAGACGGCGACGAAGCCGATGGCGAGGAACATCACCCGGGAGACGACGAGGTGCGGCTTGCTGGTCTCCTCGGCGTAGACCGGGGACTGCTCGAAGCCGACGAAGGCGGCGATGCAGAAGCACAGTGCGGTGCCGAGGCCGGCTCCGCCGAGGGTGGAGGGGTCGAAGGCCTCCAGGGAGAGGCCTTCGGGGCCGGGCTTGCCGAGGGCGGCAAGGTCGAAGACGACGACGAGGGCGCACTCGATGAGGAGCAGGACCCCGAGCACCTTCGCGTTGAGGTCGATCTTGAGCCAGCCGAGGGCGCCGGTCGCGGCGACCGCGAGCAGGGCCGGGATCCACCAGGCGAGCCGGACGTCGAGGTAGGTCGCGAAGAGGCCGGATATCTCGAAGCCGAGGATGCCGTAGACGCCGACCTGCATGGCGCTGTAGGCGACGAGGGCGACGAGGGAGGCGGCCGCGCCGGCGGTGGGCCCGAGGCCGCGGGCGATGTAGGCGTAGAAGGCGCCGGCGTTGTGGACGTGCCGGCTCATCTCGGCGTAGCCGACGCCGAACAGGGCGAGGACGACGCCGAGGATGACGAAGAGCAGCGGCTGGCCGACGATGCCCATGACCCCGAAGATCGTGGGCATGACACCTGCGACGACCATCAGGGGCGCGCTGGCGGCGAGGACGGAGAGCAGCAGTCCGGCGGTGCCGAGCCGGTCGGCACGCAGGGCGCGGTCCTGGCCCTTGTACGTGCGGATCTCGGCCGCGGAGTCGGCTGGGAGCGTGGTGGATCTGCCCGTCGGCATGGCAGGGTCCTTTCGGGGGTGACTGGTCAAGCGGTGCCGAGCGCGGTGCTGCGCGCGGCGAGGAAGGCCTTGTGCGGATCGCGGTCCGGGTAGGACCAGGGCGCGCGGGTGGCGTGGCTTCCGATGCGGTGGAAGAGGGCGGCCGCTTCGGCGGGGCGGCCCTCGCAGAGCTTGGCGTGGGCGAGGAAGTTGAGGTCGACCCGGTTGCGGGGGTGGTCCTCGCGCTCCCATTCCAGCCACCAGTCGAAGGCGGACCGCAGGACCTGGCGGGCGCGGCGGCCGGTCCAGTGCTCGGCGGCGGCCTCGCCGGTGGCGCTGCCGCGGGCGGCGGCGAGGACCCGGAACCGCTCGGCGTGGGCGATCACGGGCAGCACGGCGAGCGGGGAGTCGGCCGGGGACTCCTCGGCGGCCCAGGCGGCGAAGTCGTAGACCTCGTGGAGCGGGTCGTGGCCGGAGGCGGGGGCGCGTTCGGCGAGCTTGGCGACCATGAGGTGGTGGGCGTGGTGGTGCTCGCGGTGGCGGGCCCGGACCTGGTCGAAGTGGCGGCTGAACTCCTCCTCGGTGCCGAAGGCGCGGGCGAGCATGAGGAGGCCGAGCCAGGGGGTGGGGTCGGCGGGGAGCAGCGCGGCGGCGCGGCGGCAGGCCTCCTCGGCGGCCTCGGGGGTGCCCTTGCGGCGCAGGGCGGTGAAGACGGAGGCGCAGGCGAGGAGGGTCGCGGCGTCGGCGCTGTCGGGTTCGGCGAGCAGCCACTCGCCGGCCCAGGCGGTCGCGGCCGGGGTCTCGGCGAGGACGACGACGCGGTGGCCGCGGCGGTCCCAGTCGTCGCCGGTGGCGACGAGGAGGGTGCGGGCCTTGGCCCAACGGCCCTGGGTGAACTGGCTCCGTACGCCGACGAGCTCGGTGTCGCACAGGGCCGGGTCGAAGAGCTGGGCGTCCCGCTTGCGGGCGCGGCCGAGGGGCGGCGGAGGCGGGGACATCCGCGGGTTCCCTCCAGGACGCGGGCGCGGGTGGACTCCGTACGCGGGAGCGCGCACGGCGGTACGGTGTGGCAGGTGGTGCGGGTGGTACACGGGGAGTGCCGACGGCGCGGCTTGATCATGCCGGTGAGCGATCCGGATGATCACACACAGCAAACCGGTAGGCACAGCTCCGAGTCAAGGTCCGGTCCAGCGGGTGGCGCGATTCAACTGGTGATCTAAAGGGGCGAGTTGGGACGCATGCGACGCTTCGAAATTCGGGTGTGACCTGCGGGAACGGTTCGTAGGGTGGTTCCATGACGAGCCGTGACGATCTGCCGCCCTTCGAGCTGGGCTTCCCGGGAGAACTGCGCGACCGGCTGGTGGCCGCCGTGCTGAGCGGGGCGAAGACCACGACGACGGCCCTGCTCAAGGCGTACGAGGCCGAGGGCGAGCCGCTGCCCCGGCCCGGGGAGCGCGCGGTGCTGGTGGACTCCGGCGAGCAGCCCCTGGCCGTCGTGGAGCTCACTGACGTCCGGGTGCTGCGGCTGGCCGAGGTCGATCTGCGGCACGCGCTGGACGAGGGCGAGGGTTTCGCCTCGCTGGCCGAATGGCGCTCCGCGCACGAGCGGTTCTGGCACGGCGAACCGTCGCGCACGGCGCTGGGCGACCCGGCCTTCACGGTGGACGACGACACGCTGGTGGTGGCCGAGCGCTTCCGGGTCCTCTAGACACGACCCGGGGATCCGGCTCCCTCAGGCGACCGCCCCGGCTGCCGCTCGGCCGGCGGCGCGGCCCGAGAAGATGCAGCCGCCCAGGAAGGTGCCCTCCAGGGCGCGGTAGCCGTGGACGCCTCCCCCGCCGAAGCCGGCCGCCTCGCCGGCCGCGTAGACGCCGGGCAGGGGGTCGCCGGTGGGGGTCAGGACGCGGGAGGACAGGTCGGTCTCCAGGCCGCCCAGGGACTTGCGGGTCAGGACGGAGAGCCGGACGGCGATCAGCGGGCCCGCGGCCGGGTCCAGGATGCGGTGCGGGGCGGCCGTGCGGATCAGCTTGTCGCCGAGGTACCTGCGCGCGCCGTGGATGGCCGTCACCTGGAGGTCCTTGGTGAAGGGGTTGGCGATCTCCCGGTCGCGGGCGGTGATCTCGCGCCGGACGGTGGCCTCGTCGAGCAGGGCCTCCCCGGTGAGCTCGTTCATCCTGCGGACCATCGCGGACAGGTCCCGTTCCACGATGAAGTCGGCGCCGTGGTCCATGAAGGCCTTGACCGGGCCGGGGACGGACTGCCGGGCGCGGTTGATCACCTCGCGGACGGACTTCCCCGTCAGGTCGGGGTTCTGCTCGGAGCCGGAGAGGCCGAACTCCTTGCCGATGATGCGCTGGTTGAGGACGAACCAGGTGTGGTCGTGGCCGCTCCGCACGATGTGGTCGAGGGTGCCGAGGGTGTCGAAGCCCGGGAAGAGCGGTACGGGCAGCCGCCTGCCGGTGGCGTCGAGCCACAGCGAGGAGGGGCCGGGCAGGATGCGGATGCCGTGCCGGGCCCAGATCGGGTTCCAGTTCTCGATGCCCTCGGTGTAGTGCCACATCCGGTCCTTGTTGATGTGGCTGGCCCCGGCGGCCTCGGTGATGCCCAGCATCAGGCCGTCCACGTGCGCCGGGACCCCGGAGAGCATCCGCGCCGGCGGGGTGCCGAGGCGGGCCGGCCACTGCGCGCGCACCAGGTCGTGGTTGCCGCCGATGCCCCCGCTGGTGACGATGACCGCCTGGGCCCGCAGGCTGAAGGCGCCGACGGCCTCGCGGCTGCTCGCGGTGCCCCGTACGGCGTCCGAGGGCGCGAGGACCTCACCGGTGGCGGTGTCCACGGCACCCGCGGTGGCCGACAGCCCGGTGACCCGGTGGCGGAACGCGAAGCGGACCAGCCCGCGGGCCGCCCCGGCGCGCACCCGCCGCTCGAAGGGCTCCACCAGGCCGGGGCCGGTACCCCAGGTGATGTGGAAGCGGGGTACCGAATTGCCGTGGCCGTTGGCGTCGTAGCCGCCGCGTTCGGCCCAGCCGACCACGGGGAAGAAGCGCACCCCCCGCGCGTGCAGCCAGGGCCGCTTCTCCCCCGCGGCGAAGTCCACGTACGCCTCGGCCCAGCGGCGCGGCCAGGCGTCCTCCTCGCGGTCGAACCCGGCGGTGCCGAGCCAGTCCTGGAGGGCCAGGTCGCGGCTGTCCTTGATCCGCATGCGGCGCTGCTCGGGCGAGTCCACGAAGAACAGCCCGCCGAACGACCAGTGCGCCTGCCCGCCGAGGGACTGCTCCGGCTCCTGGTCGAGGAGGATCACCTTGCGGCCCGCGTCGACCAGCTCGGCGGTGGCCACGAGACCCGCGAGGCCCGCTCCGATCACGATCACGTCAGCGTCGTACGTCATGCCTGCCGGTCCTCCGGTCGGTCGGTGGTGGGGCAGATCCTTGGCTACGGAGCGGTAACCAGTCAACAGCGGTGGTTGGATGGCTCCGTGGATCCCGCTGAAGAGGTACTGGACGTGGTGGACCGGGACGACCGGGTCGTCGGGCAGGCCCCCCGGGGCGAGGTGTACGCCCGGGGGCTGCTCCACCGGTGCGTGTTCGTCCTGGCCGGGGACGCGCAGGGGCGGGTGTTCGTGCACCGCCGGACCGCGTCGAAGCTGGTCTTCCCCTCGCACTACGACATGTTCGTCGGCGGGGTGCTGGGCGCCGGGGAGGAGTACGCGGACGCCGCGCTGCGGGAGGCCGAGGAGGAGCTGGGGGTGAGCGGGCTGGCCCCGCCGGAGCCGCTGTTCAAGTTCCTCTACGAGGGGCCGGGCGGTGCCTGGTGGTCGTACGTCCACGAGGTGCGGTGCACCCTGCCGGTGGCTCCGCAGGCCTCGGAGGTGGACTGGTACACCTGGCTGCCCGAGGAGGAGCTGGACCGGCGGGTCGCGGGCGGCACGTGGGCGTGGGTGCCGGACGGGCTGGAGGCGTACCGCAGGCTGCGCGCCTTCCGGGAGGGCGGGGCCTGATCCGGCGGGGCACGGCCCGGCGCGCCGGGTGCGCGAGGGGGACGTAGATTGGCCACGTGATCGACTTCGTCAAGGACGTGCGGCTCTGGTTCGCACCGGAGCAGCTGCGGGACGAGGGCGAGACGCCGGACTACCGCTTCTCCCTCGCCAACGAGCGCACCTTCCTGGCCTGGATCCGGACCGCGCTCGCGCTGGTGGGCGGCGGGTTCGCGGTGGACCAGTTCCTGCCGGACCTGCGGTGGGCCGTGCGGGTGGGCATGGCCTTCGCGCTGCTGGCGGTGGGTGCGGCGTGCGCGCTGCGGGCCGTGAACCACTGGGTGCGGTGCGAACGGGCCATGCGGCGGGGCGAGGACCTGCCGCTGTCGCGGTTCCCGGTGGTGCTGAGCCTGGGGGTGGGGGTGGTGGCCGCCGCGATGGTGGTGGTCGTGCTGCTGGGCTGGACGGCCGGGCGGTGAGCCGTCCGGCGGCGGCCGGGCGTGACGCGGGGCTCCAGCCCGAGCGGACGCGGCTGGCGTGGCGGCGTACGACGCTGGCCTGCTCGGTCACCGCGGTCCTGGCGCTGCGGCAGGCGCTGCACGGGACCGGGTCGAGGGTGGAGGTGGCCGCGGCGGCGGTGATCGCCCTGATCTGGGCGGCCTTCCTGTGGGTGGCGCACCGGCGGGTGCGCCGGCTGGCCGGGCCCCGGCCGCCGGCGCTCGCGCCCCGGGTGGCGCTGGGGGTGGTGCTGTGCTCGGTGGGGCTGGCGGTGTTCGCGATGGCGTTGATCGTCTGAGCTGCTCGTCCGATGGTCCGGCTTCCACCGAGCGACTGCGACACCCGGGCGGACACACCGGGTGATACCGGGCGGGCGCACCAGGCCGTCTCTTTCGGATCTTGCCGGTTAAGCCCGCGTCGTCCGGTGCCGTGCATCGCAAGGCGGAGAGGCTCCCGATTACTGGACGTCCTCGGGTGCCTCGACAACGCGGCGAGGTGCGGTGCCGGGCGACGCGGGTCAGGCAAGATCCGGAAGAGACGGCCTGGCCTCTGCGGCATGACCACGCTGCACCAGGAACATCCCACGCACGCCCACGCGCACGGCCCCGCCTGCGGGCACCCGGCGGTCGAGCACGGCGACCACCTCGACTACGCGCATGACGGCCACCTGCACCGGCGGCACGCGGGGCACTGGGACGAGTGCGAGGCCCCGACGCACTCCCCGCACGCGGAGCACGGCCACGAGCACGGCGAGGGCTGCGGGCACGACGCCGTCCCGCACGGCGACCACCTGGACTACCTGCACGACGGCCACCGGCACGCCGAGCACGCGGGCCACTACGACGACCACTGACCCGCCCCGGGTGGTGCTCCCGGTCAGGTGCCGCCCCCGCTCTCCCCGGCCGGGACCCCGGCTGACAGGATGCTGACCGCCTGTCACAGCGACCCGGGGAGAGCGCCCATGACCGTCGATGAGCCGTACGTCGTCCAGCCCGCGGCCGGGGTGTACGCCTACGTCCAGCCCGACGGGGGCTGGTGCCTGAACAACGCCGGCTGGATCAGCGACGGCGGGCGGACCCTGCTCGTCGACACCGCCGCCACCCAGCGGCGGGCGCTGGCCCTGCGCGAGGCGGTCGCGGCGGCCGGCGTGCCGATGCCCCGGACGGTGGTCAACACCCATCACCACGGTGACCACACCTACGGCAACGGCGTCTTCGCGCCCGAGGCCGTCGTCGTCGGGCACGACAACGCGCGCGCCGAGCAGCTCGCCGCCGGGCACCAGCTGGAGCTGATCTGGCCCGGGACCGACTTCGGGGCGATAGAGATCACCGCGCCCGACCTGACGTACAGCGACCGGCTGACCCTGCACGTCGGGGACACGGAGGTGCAGGTCATCCACCCGGGCGTCGCCCACACCACCGGGGACTCCGTCGTGTGGCTGCCCGGCCGGCGGGTGGTGTTCACCGGCGACCTGGTCTTCGCCGGGGGCACGCCGTTCCTCGCGATGGGCTCCCTGGCCGGATCGCTGCGGGCGCTGGAGCTGCTGCGGACGCTGGGCGCGGAGACCGTCGTACCGGGCCACGGGCCGCTGACCGACGCCTCGGCGTACGAGGCCACCGAGCGGTACCTGCGGTACGTGGCCGAACTGGCGCGGGAGGGCCGCGAGAAGGGGCTGACCCCGCTGGAGGCGGCGCGGGGGGCCGAGCTGGGCGAGTTCGCCGGTTGGCGGGAGAGCGAGCGGCTGGTGGCGAACCTGCACCGGGCGTACGCGGAGCTGGCAGGCGAGCCGGAGGGGGCGCCGCTGGACATCATGGCGGTGCTGAGGGACATGACGGTGATGAACGGCGGCACGCCGATCCTGTGCCACGCGTGACGCGTGGGGCGCTTGGGTGACGCGTCACGCGGCCGCTGGTGGTGGCGCGGGGCCTGACGGCGGTGCGTGGCGCGTGACGTGAGGGCTCCGGCCGGAGGAGTTGTTCCGGCCACCCTCTGGACGGCATACCGACTGGTCGGCATGATGGCGGGACCGACCATCCCGTCGTCGACCCGGTACGGAGGCGCACCCCATGACCCCAGCCGATCCCCGAGGCCTCGATCTGGAACGGCTGCGCGGCCATCTCGACGCCGCCCGGCCCGGGCTCGCGGCCGGGCCGCTGAGCGGCCGGCTGATCGAGGGCGGCCGGTCCAACCTCACGTACGCCGTCACCGACGGCAGCACCCGCTGGGTGGTGCGCCGGCCGCCGCTCGGGCACGTCCTGGCCACCGCGCACGACATGCGGCGCGAGCACAGGGTGATCTCGGCCCTGCACGGGACGGCCGTCCCGGTGCCCGGGCCGGTGCTGCTGTGCGAGGACGAGGAGGTGCTGGGGGCGCCGTTCTACGTCATGGAGTACGTGGACGGGGTCCCGTACCGGACGGCCGGGCAGCTCGCGGAGATCGGCCCCGAGCGCACCCGGCGGGCGGTGCTGGGCCTGGTGGACACGCTGGTCGACCTGCACGCGGTGGACCCGGAGGCCGTCGGCCTGGGCGACTTCGGCCGGCCCGAGGGCTTCCTCGACCGCCAGCTGCGCCGCTGGGGCAAGCAGCTCGCGGCCTCCCGGGGGCGGGAGCTCGCCGGGATCGACGAACTGCACGGGGCGCTGGGGCGGGCCCTGCCCCGCTCCCCCGCCCCGACCGTGGTGCACGGGGACTTCCGGCTGGACAACGTCCTGATCGGGGGGCCCGACGACGCGATCCGGGCGGTGCTGGACTGGGAGATGTCCACCCTCGGCGACCCGCTGACGGACCTCGGGCTGCTGGTGATGTACAGCTCGGACCTGGGCCTGCCCGCCTCCCCGGTCAGCACGACGAGCGGGGCGCCGGGCCATCCGGCAGCCGCCGAGCTGATCGAGCGGTACGCCGCCCGCTCGGGACGGGACACCGGGGCGATCGCCTGGTACACGGCCTTCGCCTGGTTCAAGCTCGCGGTGATCCTCGAAGGCATCCACTACCGCTACACGCTCGGCCAGACGGTCGGCGCGGGCTTCGACCGGATCGGCGAGCTGGTCCCGGTCTTCATCGCACACGGACTGACCACCCTCCAGGAAGGCTAGGAGCCGGCAGCATGGACTTCGCATTCGACAGCAGGACCGGGGAACTCCGCGAGCGGCTCCTCGCGTTCATGGAGGAGTACGTCTACCCGGCGGAGCCCGTCGCCGCCGAGCAGCGCGCGCGGCTGGCCTCGCCCTGGGACACCCCGGCCGTCTTCGGTGACCTGAAGGCCGAGGCGCGCCGCCAGGGGCTGTGGAACCTCTTCTTCGTCGACCAGCACAGCCTGCCCGACGGGGAGTACGGCGCCGGCCTGACCAACCTCCAGTACGCCCCGCTGGCGGAGATCACCGGCCGGAGCCCGCATCTGGCGCCGATGGCCACCAACTGCGCGGCGCCGGACACCGGGAACATGGAGCTGCTCGCGCAGTTCGGCGACGAGCAGCAGAAGAAGCAGTGGCTGGAGCCGCTCCTCGCCGGTGAGATCCGCTCCGCCTTCGCGATGACGGAGCCGGAGGTGGCCTCCTCGGACGCCACGAACATCGAGACCCGGATCGAGCGGGACGGCGACGCGTACGTGGTCACCGGGCGCAAGTGGTACATCTCGGGGGCGATGAACCCGGACTGCAAGGTCTTCATCGTGATGGGCAAGACCGACCCCGACGGCGCCGATCCGCGCCGCCAGCAGTCGATGGTCCTGGTCCCGCGCGACACCCCGGGGGTGGAGGTGCGCCGGGCGATGACGGTGTACGGGTACGCCGACCACGACCACGGCGGGCACGCCGAGGTGGTCTTCGACGGGGCGCGGGTCCCCGCGCGGAACCTGATCGGCGAGGAGGGCGCCGGCTTCGCCATCGCCCAGGCCCGGCTCGGCCCGGGCCGGATCCACCACTGCATGCGGCTGATCGGCATGGCGGAGCGGGCCGTCGAGCTGATGTGCCGGCGCGCGGTGGGGCGTACGGCCTTCGGGAAGGAGCTGGCCGCGCAGGGAGTCGTACAGAACTGGATCGCGGACGCCCGGGTCACCATCGAGCAGCTGCGGCTGCTGGTGCTGAAGACGGCGTGGCTGATGGACACGGCCGGCAACCGGGGCGCGCACACCGAGATCCAGGCCATCAAGATCGCCACCCCGCGCGCGGTCGTGGGGATCCTCGACCAGGCGGTGCAGCTGCACGGGGCCGCCGGGGTCAGCCAGGACCTCCCGCTGGCCGAACTGTGGGCGGCGGCGCGGACGCTGCGGCTGGCGGACGGCCCGGACGAGGTACACCAGCGCTCGCTGGCCCACCGCGAGCTGCGGCGCTACCGCGCCTGAGCCGGAGGGAGCCGCCCCGCGCCCTCAGACGGCCGCGGGGCGGCCCGACGCCGCCTCGATGACCTCGTCCAGCACTTCGCGGGAGCGCAGCAGATCGCCGATCATCCGGTCGATCCGGTCCCGCTCGGTGGCCAGTTCGGCCACCAGCGCGGGCGTGGCGCGCACCGACGGGCCGCCGTCCTCGTCCCGCATGCAGGGCAGGATCTGCGCGATCTTGGAGCTGTGCAGCCCGGCCGCGTAGAGCTCCTGGATGCGGATGACCCGGTCGACGGCCCGCTCGGGGAAGTCCCGGTGCCCGCCGGGCGTCCGGTCGGACGCCAGCAGGCCCTGCTGCTCGTAGTAGCGCAGCGAACGCTCACCGACTCCGGTGCGCGCCGCCAGTTCACCGATCCGCATGGCCACCTCGGGGGAATCAGCCTTGAACCTGACACTGGTGTCAGGTTCTACGGTACCGGCATGACGCAGACACGACAGGGCCTCGCCGCATCCCGCCTCTTCTCCCCCGCCCGTCTGGGCGGCCTGGAACTCCCCCACCGGCTGGTGATGGCCCCGCTGACCCGCAACCGGGCCGGAGCCGACGGGGTTCCCGGAGACCTCATGGCCACCTACTACGCGCAGCGCGCCTCAGCCGGGCTGATCATCGCCGAGGCCACCACTCCCAACGCCGTCGGACAGACCTATCCGCACATCCCGGGCATCCACACCCCGGCGCAGATCGCCGGCTGGCGGCGGGTCACCGATCCCGTGCGCGCCGCCGGCGGACAGATGTTCCTCCAGCTCCAGCACGGCGGCCGGGTCGGCCACCCCGACACCAGCGGACACGTCCCGCTCGCCCCGTCCGCCGTGCGGTTCCCGGAGCCGCTGCACACCCCCGGCGGGCTCCGGGACGCCGTCACGCCCCGCGCGATGACGGAGGAGGACATCGCGTCCACCGTCGCCGACTTCGCGGACGCCGCCCGCAACGCGGTCGAGGCGGGCTTCGCCGGGGTCGAGGTGCACGCGGCCAACGGGCACCTGCTCCACCAGTTCCTGGCGCGGAACACCAACCTCCGCACCGACGCGTGGGGCGGATCGGCCGAGGGGCGGATCCGGTTCCCCGTCGAGGTGGTCCGGGCCGTCGCCGAGGCCGTCGGCCCGGAGCGGGTCGGCGTACGGATCTCGCCCGGGATCGAGGTCAACGGCGTGGAGGAGGGCGACGCCGAGGAGGTCTACCCGGCCCTCGTCACGGCGCTGGCCGAGCTGGAGCCGGTCTACCTGCACCAGGTCCACGCCGACCCGGACCGGCCCGCCTTCGCGGCACTCCGCAAGGCCTGGCCCGGCACCCTGATCGCCAACCCCGTGCTCTCCCACGAGGAGGTCGCCTCCGACGGCGGAAGGCGGCGGGGCGAGCGGCTGCTGGCCGAGGGCGCCGATCTCGTCGCCCTCGGGCGGGGGTTCCTGGCCAACCCCGACTTCGTGGAACGCCTGCGCACGGGCGCCCCGCTCAACGCGCTGCGCCCGGAGTCCCTGATGCACGTCCACGGCCCGGAGGGCTACACCGACTATCCGGCGCTCGGCTCCCGGACGGTTTAGGGACGCAGGGAGCGCAGGAGGAGGTCCGCGAGGTGGTCGGCGACCTGGTGGGGGGTGAGCGGGCCGTCCGTGCGGTACCAGGTGGAGAGGTGGTGGACGGAGCCGAAGTAGTAGTCCACCACCAGGTCGGCGGGGGTGGCCGTGGAGAACACCCCGGTGCGCTGCCCCTCCTCGACCAGCGCGCGGAACCGCTCGTGGTAGCGCCGGCGTTCCGCCCGGACCTGCTTGTACTTCTCCGGGCTGAGCTGGTGCATCGACCGGAAGAAGATCATCGCGTCGTCGAGGTTCTCGATCGTGGTGACCACGACGTCGGCGGCGGCCGCCCGCAGCCGCTCCTCGACCGGGGCATCGGATCCGGCCACGGCGTCGAGCCGCTGCTGCTGGAGGCGCAGCATCCGCGCGTACACCTCGTGCAGCAGGTCGTCCTTCGAGCCGAAGTAGTGGTAGAGCGCGCCCTTCGTCACCCCGGCCGCCTCCACGATCTCCTGGACGGAGGTGCGGTCGTAGCCGCGTTCGGCGAAGAGCCTGGTGGCGACGGCCAGCAGCCGCTGCGGCACCGGGGTCTCCCGGTTTCCGTCCTCGGGGCCCTCGGTGGTCCTGGCGGCCATGGTGCTCGCCTTCCTCTCCTGATCCTGACCTGTCCCGCGCTGTACGACCGTCCGGCGGTTTTCAGCCGCGCTCGCGCAGTTCTCGTCGCAGGATCTTGCCACTGGTGGTCTGGGGAAGAACAGGCAGGATCTCGACCCGGCGCGGGTACTTGTACGCGGCCAGGCGCTCCGCGCAGTACGCGACGAGTTCCGCCGGAGCGGCCGAGGCGCCGGGGCGCAGGCTGACGTACGCCTTGACGCTCTCCCCCCGGTACGCGTCGGGGACGCCGACCACGGCCGCCTCCCGTACGGCGGGGTGCGTGTAGAGCACGTCCTCGACCTCGCGCGGCCACACCTTGAACCCGGAGGCGTTGATCATGTCCTTCTTGCGGTCGACCACGTAGAGCCAGCCCTCGGGGTCCATGAACCCGACGTCCCCGGTGCGCAGTTCGCCGTCCGGGAAGGTCTCGGCGGTGGCCCCGGGCAGGCCCCAGTAGCCAGGGACGACCTGGGGGCCGCGCACGGCTATCTCCCCGGTCACTCCGAAGGGCACCTCGGCGCCGTGCTCGTCGAGGATCCGTACGAGGGTCTGCGCGCCCGGCACTCCGACCGAGAGGGTGCCGGTGGCGGGGTCGACGGGCGCTTCGAGGTGCGCGGGGACGGAGGCGCAGGGGGCGGTGCACTCGGTGAGGCCGTAGCCGTTGCGCAGGTAGAACCCGAAGGAGGCGCGGAGGCGTTCGACGAGCGCGGGCGGGAGCGGTGCGCCGCCGGAGGAGATCATCTGGAAGGAGGCGAAGTGCTCCCGGGTGGCGGCGGGGTGGGCGGCCAGGGAGGTGAAGGCGGTGGCCGGGCCGATGGTGTAGGCGGGCCGGTGCTCGAGGAAGGCGTCGAGGACGGCGCCGGGGTGGAAGCGGTGGGCGAGGACCAGGGTGCCGGCGTTGACGAGGCAGGCGGTGAGCTCGCAGACGAGGCCGGTGATGTGGAAGAGCGGGGCGAGCGCGAAGTAGCCGGCGCCCTCGGGGAGGGGGTGGCCGGTGACCTGCCGGGCGGCGTTGTAGGTGAGCGCCCCGTGCGGGTTCATGGCGCCCTTGGGGGTGCCGGAGGTGCCGGAGGTGTAGCTGATGAGGGCGGTGTCGGCGGCGCCGAGCCGGGGATCCGGCGGCGCGGGGTGGCCCTGGCGGGCCACGGTGAGCAGGTCCTCGGGCCCGGGCCCGCCGGGACCCGCCGGCGCGTCGGGCGCGTGCGGCGCTGCGGGCGTTCGCGGCGCGTGGGGTCCCGCCGGTGCTTCGGACGTGTGCGGTCCCGCCAGCGTGCGCGGCGTGCGGGGCTGGGGCCGCAGCTCGGGGTCAGCCGGTGTCGCGCCGGGGGGAGGTTCCGCGCAGTCGGGGGTGGGGGCGGTGGCCGGGAAGACGCGGGGGTCGTCGCGGGTCTGGAAGTCCCGGTCGCGCGCGGTCAGGGCGACCCGTACGCCGCTCTCCCGCGCCGTCTCGCCGAGGTACGCCTCCCACGCCCCGCCGTCGCACACCAGTGCGGCGGCGCCCGAGTCGCGCAGGATGTGCCCCGCCTCCCCGGCCTTGTACATCGGGTTGAGCGGTACGACCACCGCCCCCGCCTTCCAGGCGGCCAGCACCGCGAGCACGAAGTGCGGGGTGTTCTGGAGCATGACCGCGACCCGGTCGCCCCGGCCGATCCCCCGCCCGGCGAGGTGCCCGGCCAGGGAGTCGGAGAGGGCGTCGGCCTCGGCGTAGCCGATCCGGCCGTCGAAGTACGCGAGGGCCGTGCGCCCCGGGGCGCGGGCCACGGCGGCCCGGAACGCGTCGAGCACGCTCGCCGGCGGCGTGACGGGAGCCCGCTGGGCCTCGCTCAGCAGCCCCAGCCAGGGCCGGGCGGCGTACCCGGAACCGGACCCGGCTCCGGAGGGGGCCGTCACGAGCCCTCCCACTTCTGCTGGAGGCGGTTCATGGAGTGCAGCCACCGGTCGGGGTCGGTCGCGCGGGCGGCGTGGTAGTCCGCCACCTCGGGGTGCGGGAGGATCAAGAACCGGCCCTTCTCCATGCCGTCGAACAGCGCTTCGGCGACCGTGTCCGGCTCGATCGCGGTCGGCGCCAGGACCAGCTCGCCCGCCGAACCGGAGGCGGTCAGCATGTCGGTGCGCACCCCCTGGGGGCAGATCGCGTGGACCTGGACGCCCCGGTGGCGGTAGGTCAGCGAGAGCCATTCCGCGAAGGCGAGGGCACCGTGCTTCGTGACACTGTACGGGGCCGCTCCGATCATGGTCAGCAGCCCGGCGGCGGAGACGGTGGACACGAAGCGGCCGGCGCCGCGCTCCAGCCAGCCGGGCAGCAGGGCGCGGGCGGCGCGCACGTGGGCCATGACGTTGGTGTCCCAGGCGGCCTCCCAGACGGCCTCGTCCGCGAAGGCGTCGCCGCCCGAGGCGAGTCCGGCGTTGGCGCAGTACACGTCGACCGTGCCGCCGAGGGCCTCGCGGGCCTCGGCGACGACGGCGGAGGCGTCTCCGGGGACGGCGATCGCCCGGGTGCCGATGGCGTCGGCCACGGCGGCGGCCTTGGCGGGGTCGAGGTCGTTGACGACGACGGTGGCGCCTTCGGCGGCGAAGCGGTGGGCGAGGGCCGCGCCGATGCCGCCGCCCGCGCCGGTGACGACGACTCGCTGGTCCTGGTACGCGCTCACGGGGGTCACCTTTCGCCACTGCTCGCCGGACCGCTGCCGGATCCCCGGCAGACTAACCGGTCGGTATGTGCTGCCGGAAGGGGTGCGCGCCCTAGCGTGGCGGGATGACGCTGTCGCGACGCGGGGTGCTGGGACTGGCGGGGGCAGTGGGGGCTGCGGGAGCCGCGGCGGCCGTGGGGGCGGCCGGTCCCGCGGGCGCCGCCGGTGGCGAGCGGGTGCGTACCGGCTTCGAGCGGCTTGCCGCCGACGGGTACGCGGAACTCGCCGGCCAGCGGGTCGGGGTCGTCACCAACCCCACCGGGATCACCGCCGACGCCCGCCACCTGGTCGACGTGCTCCACGCCGACGAGCGGGTCTCGCTGGTCGCGGTGTTCGGGCCGGAGCACGGCTTCCGCGGCACGGCCCAGGCCGGCGGGTCGGAGGGGGCCGGACGGGACCCGGCGACCGGGCTGCCCGTGTACGACACGTACGGCAAGAGCGGGCGGGAGCTGGCGGACCTCTTCACCGCGGCGGGGATCGACACGCTGGTCTTCGACATCCAGGACGTGGGGGCCCGCTTCTACACCTACGTCTGGACCCTGTACGACTGCATGCGCGCGGCCGCGCTGGCCGGCAAGGCGGTGGTGGTGCTGGACCGTCCCAACCCGGTCGGCGGCCGGCGGGCGGCCGGGCCGGTGCTGGACCGGGCGTACGCGAGCTTCGTGGGCCGGGAGCCGATCGCACTGGCCCACGGGATGACGGCGGCCGAGCTGGCGCTGCTGTTCAACGGCGAGTTCCTCGGCGCGGACCGCGTACGGCTGCGGACCGTACGGATGTCGGGCTGGCGGCGGGAGTCCTTCTTCGGGGCGACGGGGCTGCCGTGGGTGCCGCCGAGCCCGAACATGCCCACCCCGGACACGGCGCTCGTGTACGCGGGGACCTGCCTGTTCGAGGGCACCAGCCTGTCCGAGGGGCGGGGTACGACCACCCCCTTCGAGGTGGTCGGCGCGGAGGGCGTCGACCGGCGGTGGGCGGAGGCGGCGGACGCGCTGGATCTGCCCGGGGTGTGGTTCCGGGAGACGTGGTTCACGCCCGCCTTCTCCAAGCACGCCGGGAAGCTCTGCGGCGGGGTCCGGCTGGTCGTGCACGACCGGGAGTCCTTCGACCCGGTGCGGGCCGGGATCGGGCTGCTGGTGACGGCGCGCAGGGTGTGGAGCGGGTTCGGCTGGCGGGCGGACCACTGGATCGACCGGCTGACCGGCTCGGACCGGGTGCGGACCATGGTGGACGCGGGCGCCGGGGTGGAGGAGGTCGCCGGCGCCTGGGCGGCCGGGCTGGCGCGGTTCTCGGCGGTACGGGAGGAGTATCTGCTCTACCCCTGAGCGGCCGGCGGGCGCGCTCCGGCCCTGACACCGGCCCCGGCCGTCTCCGGCGGACCGGTGCCGTCGGGGGTCTGGCCGCGGCGGCCTCCCGGCGGGATGCTGCGAGCACCGCAGGCTGCTCGTGAAGGGGGAGGCCATGGTGGACAGCGGTGTCGTGCCGGCAGCCGGGATCGGTGTGGGCCCGTACCAGGAGCTGACCTTCGACGTCCAGGGCGACGTGGACCCGGCCACGCGGGCGGCGGTGGCCCGGATGGAGGCGACGGACCTGCTGGTCTTCGCCCACGGCTGGAACAGCGACCGCTCCACCTCGACCCGGCTCTACGACCGCTTCTTCGCTCCGTTCCCGGGGCTGGTGGGGGCAGGGGTGCGGCTGGGGTACGTGGGGGTGGTGTGGCCGTCGATCCGCTTCTCGGACGAGCCGATTCCGGATTTCGATCCCCCCGGCGCCCGGCCCGGCGCGGAGTACGGGACGGCCCTGGACGGTGCCACGCGCGCGGCGCTCGGGGTGTTCTGGCCGGGGCGGGAGGCGGAGCTGGACCGGGCCGGCGAACTGCTGGCGCAGCGGCCGGAGTCGGCGGCGGCGTTCGCCGAGTTCGGGGCGCTGGTGCGCCGGCTCGTCCACGCCGATCCGGCGGGGCAGACCCTCGGCCCGGACGTTCCGGCCGTCTTCACGCTGGACACCGTCGAGGTGTGCCGGGTGCTGGCGGGGGCCCTCGCCGAGGCTGAGGCGGCCGCCACCCCGGCCGGGGCGGATCCGGCCGGGGCGCTCGCCGGGGGTGCGGTGGCCGCGGCCCCGGGACCCGCGCTCGGGGGCGGGCTGCGCTCCCTGTGGGGCGGGGCCAAGGAGTTGCTGCGCCAGGCCACGTACTACGAGATGAAGAAGCGGGCCGGGGTGGTCGGCGAACACGGGCTCGGGCCGGTGCTCACCGACCTCGCCGGACGCCGGCCGGCCCTGCGCGTCCACCTGATCGGCCACAGCTTCGGCGCCCGGGTGGTGTCCTTCTCGCTGCGGGCGGTACCGGACGCGGCGCGGCACGTGAAGTCGCTGACGCTGCTCCAGGGGGCCTTCTCCCACTACGCGTTCAGCGAGCGCCTCCCCCACGACCAGCGGCGCGGGGGCGCCCTGCGCGGGCTCCAGCACAGGGTGGACGGCCCGGTGGTGGCCTGCCACTCCGCCCACGACTCGGCCCTGGGCGTGTTCTATCCCCTGGCCTCCCGGATGGCGGGTGATTCGGCCGGACTGCTCGGTTTCGACGAGCGGTGGGGCGCGGTCGGGCACGACGGGGTGCGGGCGGTGCCCGGCGCCCCGCGGCTGGGCCTGGAGGCGGCCCTGCGGGGCGGCCTGCCGGAGGCCGGTTGCGTCAGTGTGGACGCGGGCTCCGTGGTCCGCCGGGGCGGGGCTCCGTCGGGGGCGCACAGCGACATCTGCCATGCGGAACTGGCCCGGATCGTGGTCGGCGCGGGACGCATGGGGCGCTGACTTCCGGCCATGTGCCACCGGCACGCCTCGACCGCCCCCGCATGCGCCCGCATCTCCCCGGGCATGTTGGGCACGTCGCGGGGGGTTGCTTCGTTCGACGGAGTGACGCGGTCAGGTGTGGGCAGGGGCACGGCGGAGGTGAAGGTACGTTGGCAGGTTTTCGGAGTCTGGCCTATCAGGTGCGTGACGCACGCAATGACCGGGCCCTGCGGCGCCACTCGCTGCGCCGCTGCCTGGAGCGCTTCGCGCCCTACGGGCACCGGGCGACGTGGTGGCACCTGTGCGACCGGCACGGGATCGCCCCCGAGGACCGGGGGGCGGATCCCCTGCGGCTGGTGGCGGCGCTGGAGGAGCTCGAGGAGGCGCGGGCGGTCTGGCTGGAGTACGAGCGGCTGTTCGCGGAGCGGCGCAGACGCGAGAAGCACGACGGGGTCCGGCGGCCGGAGTGGGCCTGGGGCGGCAGCGGGGACGCCGTGGTGCGGTGTGCCGACCCGGGGGTGCGTCCGGAGGGGACGCTGGGCGAGGTGCTGCGGCGGCTGGTGACGGCCCTGGAGTCGGAGCCGGGGACGGCGTGCCCGGTCTGCGGCGAGGAGGAGCTGCGCTGGCCGGCCGCGCTGGCCGGGGCGGGCGCGTGGGCCGGGGCGTGGGCGTGGGACGGGCCGGTGTGCGGGGGCTGCGGGATCGTGGTGCCCCGGCCGGCGCTGGTGGACACGGCGGTGGTGCACGAGGCGGCGGGGGCGGCGTGAGCGGACTGCCGGGCGGCCCGCCGGAGGGGATGCTCCAGGTCGCGCTCAACGGTTCGCGGGGCGCGGCCGACGGGGCGGCGGTGCCGCTGTCCCCGGGGGATCTGGTCCGGTCGGCGCTGGACGCGGTGGCCGCAGGGGCCTGTGAGGTGCTGGTGCACCCGCGGACTCCGTGCGGGCGGGAAAGCCTCTCGCCCCGGGTGGTCGGGCCGCTGCTCGAGGAGTTGCGCGGCGCGGGGGTCCGCGTACCTCTGACGGTTCCGGCGGGTGTCGGCGCCGAGCCGGATCCGGCGGGGCGGCTGGAGCGGGTGCGGTCCTGGACGGTGCTGCCGGACCGGGCGACGGTGCCGTTCGCGGAGCCGGGCGCCCGGGAGCTGGGGCAGGCCCTGCTGGCGCGCGGGGTGGCGGTGGACGCCGTCGTGCCGCTGGGGGGCGGGGCCGGGCCGGAGCCGCTGGCCCGGTTCCTGGAGTGGGCCGCGCCGGGACGGGTCCGGTTGGTGGCGGAGCTGGCGGAGGCCGATCCGGCGCTGGTGGCGGGCCTGCGCTGGCTGCCGCCGGTGCCGGTGGTGCTGTACGGGCGGGAGGGCGCCGCCTGGCCGGTGCTGCGGCTGGCCGCGCGGTGCGGGGCGGGCGCGCGGATCGGCGTGGCGCAGGTGCTGCACCTTCCGGACGGGCGGCCGGCGCGCTCGAACGCCGAACTGGTCTCGGCCGCCCTGGGGTTGCGGGGCGGGGCCGCTACTGCGACAGCCGGGAACCGGTGAGGCGCTCGCCGAAGACGTCGTCCGGGTTGGAGAGCGCGCAGTTCTTCAGCGAGAGGCAGCCGCAGCCGATGCAGTCGGACAAGTGGTCGCGCAGACGGCTGAGTTGCTGGATGCGCTGGTCGAGCTCGCCGCGCCAGTTCTCCGACAGCCGGGCCCAGTCCTCCCGCGTGGGGGTGCGCTCCTCCGGCAGCTCGGCCAGCGCCTCGCGGATGCTGGCGAGCGGAATGCCCACGCGCTGGGCGGCGCGCACGAAGGCGACCCGGCGCAGCGCCTCACGGTTGTAGCGCCGCTGGTTGCCGGAGGTGCGGCGGCTGCTGATCAGCCCCTTGGCCTCGTAGAAGTGCAGGGCGGACACGGCCGCTCCGCTGCGCGCGGACAACTGGCCGACGGTGAGTTCGTGGACGTTCTCGGGAATCTGCGGCACATCGCCGAGCCTAACCGGAGATCCGTTGACAGACGCACCAGCCCCCCAGCATGCTGAGCAAGCGCTTATTCGTCTGGGCGGCCGGCATCTGGAGCCGGTCCCGGCATCCGGTACCAGCAGAAGCAGACAGGGGCAGGGCATGGCCGAACCGAGGATCTTCACGTCCGCCGAGGAGCTGCGCGCCGGCATCGGCGAGCCGCTCGGCCCGAGCGGGTGGCTGGAGGTGGACCAGAAGCGCATCGACCTCTTCGCGGACGCGACCGGGGACCACCAGTGGATCCATGTGGACCCGGAGCGGGCCGCCGACGGACCCTTCGGCTCGACCATCGCGCACGGCTACCTGACGCTGTCGCTGCTGCCGAGCCTGGTGCCGCAGATCATGCGGGTCGAGGGCATGCGGATGGGCATCAACTACGGCGTGGACAAGGTGCGTTTCCCCGCCCCGGTACCGGTCGGCTCGCGGCTGCGCGCCACCGCCGTGATCACGGCGGTCACCGAGGCGGGGGACGGCGTACAGGTCGCGGCCACGGTGACCGTCGAGCGGGAGGACGGCGAGAAGCCGGTGTGCGTGGCGGAGTCGGTGTCGCGCTACTACTTCTGAGCCGTCGCAGCGGCCGGGCGCGCGCCCACCATCCGCAGGACGAGGTCGGCGTACAGGGCGCCGACCTCGTCGGGCGTGCGCTGCCCGGCGGCGCTGAACCAGCGGGCCACGTCGATGCACAGGGACAGCACGGCGAGGGTGGTGCCCGGGACGTCCGGGACGTCGAACTCCCCCGCCCGCACGCCCTCGGCGATGATCCGGCGCACGGCGGCGTCGCTCAGCCGGCGCAGGGCGACGATCTCGCCGCGGTGCTCCGGGGCGAGGGCGTCGAGCTCGTACTGGACCACGCGGGCGGTGGTGTGGTGTGCGGCGTGCCAGCGCACGAAGGACCGTACGGCCGCGTCGAGCCGGTCGGCGGCGGCCCCCGGGCCGGAGGCGGCGGTCTCGAGGATCTCCAGCGCCTTGTCGTGGCCTATCCGGCTGATCCGGTGGAGCAGCTCTTCCTTCGTCTTGTAGTGGATGTAGAGGGCGGCCGGGCTCATGCCGGCGCGGCCCGCGATGTCGCGGGTGGTGGTCGCGTGGTAGCCGCGCTCGGCGAAGGCTTCGACGGCGGCCACGAGCAGCCGCCGCGCGGCGTCGGGGGTGACCTCCGACCACGGCTGGTAGCCGCCGGTCGTCTCCGCCGCGCTGTCCATCGCTCGCCCACCCTCTTCGTCCTGTAGGAAGACACCAGCTTACCGGAGGGTGAGCAAGCGCTTAGCGCCTGGCGCGGACGGTGGCCGGCGGGGCTGCTTCTGCTCTCCGTGCCGCTCGGTTACTTCTGCGCGTAGGGGTCGTACTCCGCCAGGATCTTCTCCATCCGGGCCTGGTCGACCCGGCTGACGATCTGCGTCGCCTCCTGGCGGTCGCGGACCACCTTGGCGAGGGTGAAGGCCGAGGTGGTCAGGTAGAGCACGGCGATGCCGAGGAAGGCCCGGACCCAGCCGCTGACGTCCATGTTGTAGATCCCCACGGCCACGGCGGCCATGGCGATGCCGAAGGAGGCGACGGCCTGGCCGTAGTACGCCCCCGTGTTCTGCTGCTTGACCGGTGTCTCGTTCATGGGTCCAGCATCGGACGCCGTGACGCGGAGCACATCCGCTCGGATACTCAGACGGGTACTCAGCCCGGCCCGCCACTCCCGCGACGGGTGGTCAGAAGGCGGAAACCCCGGTGCGGGCGCGGCCGATGAGCAGCTTCTGGATCTGGCTGGTGCCTTCGTAGAGGGTCATGACGCGGGCGTCGCGCAGCAGCTTCCCCGCCGGGTACTCGTCGATGTAGCCGTAGCCGCCGTGCACCTGGAGGGCGTTGCCGGCCGCCCGCACGGCGGCCTCGGAGGCGAAGAGCTTGGCGGTGGAGGACTCGGTGGCGAAGGGCTGCCCGCGGTCGATCAGGTCGGCGACCCGCCAGGTCAGCAGGCGGGCCGCGTCCACGTCCACCGAGATGTCGGCGATCAGCTCCTGGACCAGCTGGTGGTGGGCGATCGGCTTGCCGAACTGCTCGCGCTGGGCCGCGTACGAGACCGCCGCGTCCAGCGCGGCCTGGGCGATGCCGACGCAGCCGGCGGCCACCGACATCCGGCCCTTGGCCAGGGCCGACATGGCCACGGAGAAGCCCTTGCCCTCGGGGCCGAGCATCGCGGAGGCGGGGACGCGGACGCCGTCGAGGGTGAGTTCGGCGGTGGCCTGGCCGCGCAGGCCGAGTTTGCCGTGGACCTCGCGGCGGGTCAGGCCGGGGCTGTCGGCGGGGACGAGGAAGGCGGAGATCCCGCGGTGGCCGGGGGTGGCGGCGTCGGTCCGGGCGAAGAGGAGGACGACGTCCGCCCAGGTGCCGTTGGTGATGAACATCTTGCTGCCGCTGATGACGTACGCGTCCCCCTCGCGCACGGCGCGCGTGGTGAGGGCGGCGGCGTCCGAGCCGGTCCCGGGCTCGGTCAGACCGAAGCAGCCGAGCGCCTCGCCGGAGCACAGCCGGGGCAGCCAGACCCGCTTCTGCTCCTCGGTGCCCCAGGCGGCGACGGTCTTGGCGACCAGGCCGAGGGAGACGGAGACGATGCCGCGCACGGCGGAGTCCCCGCGGCCGAGTTCCTCGGTGACGAGCACGTAGGAGAGGTGGTCGCCGCCGGAGCCGCCGTACTCCTCGGGCACGGTGAGGCCGAGGAAGCCGACGTCCCCGAGCTTCTTCACGATCGAGCGGTCCACGCTCTCGGCGCGGTCCCACTCGGCGGCGTACGGGACGATCTCGCGCTCGGTGAACGCGCGGGCGAGGCGGCGCACGGCCTCCTGCTCCTCGCTGAGCTCCAGGTTCACGGGGGGTCCTCCCGGGCGTGGTCCGGCTGCCGGGCCTTTAACTAGCACCGGTAGTTTATGGCGGGGCAGGGCCTACTATGTGGCGCATGGCCAGACCGCGCAAGCCCCTCCTCAGCAGAGACCGCATCGTCGAGGCGGCGGGCGCGCTCGTGGACGCCGAGGGGCTGGACGCGGTGTCGACGCGACGGCTGGCCGCCGCTCTCGGAGTCAGCGGGCCCTCGCTGTACAACCACTTCCGCACGAAGGACGCGATCCTGGAGGCCGTTGCGGACGCGGTGAGCGCGAAGGTCGACTTGTCGATGTTCGAGTCCGTCGGGGGCTCCGGTGGAGACTCCGGGGAAGCCCCCGGCGGCGTGGGCGGGAAGGACTGGCGGGGGGCCCTGTACGACTGGGCGCACTCCTACCGGGAGGCCCTGTCCGACCACCCGAACATCGTGCCGGTGCTGGCGCGCGGCCCGGGGCGCCGCCCGGCCGGCCTGCGGCTGGCGGACGCGGTGTTCGGGGCCATGACGGCGGCGGGGTGGCCACCGGCCCAGGCGACCCGGATCGGCGCGCTGATGCGGTACTTCATCCTGGGCTCGGCGGTGGCCTCCTTCGCCCGGGGGTTCGTGGACGACGAGACGGCGTACGATCCGGCGGACTACCCGCACCTGGGCCAGGCCCACCTGCTGGCAGAACGTCAGCGGGAGGTGGACGAGGGCGCCTTCGAGACGGGCCTGACGGCGCTCCTGGACGGCCTGGCCCTCCAGTACGAGGCCCTGCGGGCGGCCGCGCCGCAGACGCGGGAGGCGGCGCAGACGCGGGAGGCGCCACAGACGCGGGAGGCATCGCAGACGCGGGACGCGCCGCAGACGGGGGACGCGCCATCCCGGCGGGGTTAGAAGACCACCAGCGAGCGGCCGCCCTTGCCCGCGGTCATCGCGTCGAAGGCGGCCGGAATGCCCTCCAGGGTGATGCGGTCGGTGACCATGGAACCGAGGTCGAGGCGGCCGGCCCGGACGTGTTCCGCGATGACCGGCAGGTCGCGGGCCGGGTCGCTGTTGCCGTACACGCAGCCGGTGAGGGTGCGGGCGAAGTGGAAGATCTCCAGCGCGTGGAAGCCGACCTGCTGCTCCTTGCCGCCGATGCCGACGACCGTGGTGCGGCCGCCCCGTCGGGTGGAGTCCCAGGCCGTGCGGATCGTCCCGGCGCGGCCCACGCACTCCACGGCGACGTCGGCGCCCTGCCCGCCGGTGAGGGCGCGGATCTGCTTGGCGGTGGTGTCGCCGGCCAGCACGAAGTCGGTGGCCCCGGCGGCGCGGGCCAGTTCCTCCTTGGCCGGGGAGACGTCGACGGCCACGACGGGGCCGGCCTGGGCGATCCGGGCCGCCTGGAGGGCGGCGAGTCCGACCCCGCCGACGCCGAACACCACGACCGACTCGCCCGGGCGGACCTGGGCGCTGTGGTGCACGGCGCCGTAGCCGGTCAGTACCGCGCAGCCGAGCAGGGCGGCCTCGGCGAGCGGGATCCCGTCGGGCGCGGGCAGCACGCAGTTCGCCGCGACGACGGTCTCCTCGGCGAAGGCGGCGACGTTGAGCCCCGGGTGCAGCTCGGTGCCGGCGGTGTCGTGGGCGTAGACCGCGCCGACGCCGGTCAGGGCCTTGGCGCAGAGCCAGACCTCGCCGATCCGGCAGTGGTGGCACTCCCCGCAGGACGGCGCCCAGTTGAGCACCACCCCGTCGCCCGGGGAGACGTGGGTGACGCCCTCGCCGACGGCGAGGACCGTCCCCGCGCCCTCGTGCCCCAGGACGGCGGGGACGGGGACCCGCATGGTGCCGTCGGTGAGGGACAGGTCCGAGTGGCAGACCCCGGCCGCGGCGAGCCGCACCCGGACCTGCCCGGGGCCGGGATCGGGCAGCACGATCTCCCGTATCTCCAGCGGGGCTCCGACGGCGGGCAGGATGGCGGCGCGGACCATGGTCGTCGTCTCCGTGTCTCGGGGGCTGCTCGGGCTCGGGGGTGGCGGGTGGGGCGCGGCGCACGGCGGCGCCGCCGGGTCAGAACTGCAGCGACTTGGTCTGGAGGTACTCCCCCAGGCCGTGCGCGCCCAGCTCGCGGCCCACGCCCGACTGCTTGTAGCCGCCGAAGGGCGCGAGCACGTTGAAGCGGCCGCCGTTGATGTCCACCTGGCCGGTGTCCATGCGGCGGGCGAACGCCACGGCCGTCTCCTCGTCCGCCGCCCACACCGCGCCGCCCAGGCCGTAGACGGTGCCATTGGCGATGCGCAGGGCGTCGTCCTGGTCCTCGTACGGGAGGATCGCCAGCACCGGGCCGAAGATCTCCTCCTGGGCGATGGTCATGTCGGGGGTGACGTCGGCGAAGACGGTCGGGGCGACGAAGTAGCCGCGCTCGTGGGGCGCGTCGGGGCCGCCCGCGACGAGGCGCGCGCCTTCCGCGACGCCCTTGCCGATGTACGAGCGCACGCGGTCGCGCTGGGTGGCGTTGACGACCGGCCCGAGGCGGGTGCCCCGGTCGCGCGGGTCTCCCGAGGGGTACGTGGCGACGGCGGCGGCCGCGAGGGCGACGGCCTCCTCGTGCTGGTCCCGGTGGACGAGCATGCGGGTGAGCGCGTTGCAGCTCTGGCCGGTGTTGTTCATGACGTGTCCGACGCCTGCCGCGACGGCCTTGGCCAGATCGGCTCCGGGCAGGATGACGTTCGCCGACTTGCCGCCCAGCTCGAGGGCGACGCGCTTGACGGCGGCGCCGGCGATGGCGCCGATCTTCTTGCCGACGGCGGTCGAGCCGGTGAAGGAGACGAGGTCGACTCCTTCGTGCTCGGCCAGCGCCTGGCCGGCGACCGGGCCGGTGCCGGTCACCAGGTTGAAGACTCCGGCCGGGATGCCCGCCTCGTGCACGGCTTCGGCGAAGAGCTGTGCGGTCAGCGGGGTGTCCTCGGCCGGCTTGAGGACGACGGTGCAGCCGGCGGCGAGAGCGGGTGCCACCTTGGCAACGACCTGGTGCAGGGGATAGTTCCAGGGCGTGATGGCCCCGACCACACCGACCGGCTCCAGGAAGACGGTGGAGTTCCCGACCCTCTCCTCGAAGGCGTGGGAGGCGGCGAGTTCCGCGTACGAGGAGGCCACCGCGACCGGCGTGCCGACGTGCACGGCCTCCGCGAAGCCGACCGGGGAGCCCAGCTCGGCGGTGATGGTGTCGGTGAACTCGCCCCTGCGGGCGACGATGGCGTCGCGCAGGGCACCGATCAGGGCGGCCCGCTCGGCCGGGGCGGTGGCCGCCCAGCCGGGGAAGGCGGCACGGGCGGCGCGCACGGCCGCGTCCACGTCCTCGGCCGTACCGGCCGGGACGGCACCGATGACCTGCTCGTCGGCCGGGTTGACGACCTCGATCCGGCCGGTTCCGGCGGCGGGCCGCCATTCCCCGCCGATGTACATCCCGTCGTGGGCCTTCATGGCATTCCTCCCGAGCACGGACGAGCGCGTGGACCTGATCTCGCTCCCACACCCTACAAACTAGCGACGGTAGTTTTTGGTCGGCGGGTGGTCCACCGGTCAGATGATGCCGAAAAGCATCCCTGCCGCCAGGACCAGGAGGGAGGTGAGAACCGCCCATTTCACGGTGAAACGGGTGTGATCGCCGAACTCGACCCTGGCCATGCCGACGAGGACGTAGACGGCCGGAACCAGCGGGCTGGACATGTGCAGGGCCTGTCCGACCAGGGAGGCGCGGGCGATCTCCAGCGGCGAGACCCCGTGGGCCGCGCCCGCCTCCGCCAGGACCGGCAGGACGCCGAAGTAGAAGCCGTCGTTGGACATGAAGTAGGTGAGGGGCAGGCTCAGCAGGCCCGTGACCAGGGCCATGTGCGGCCCCATGCCCTCCGGGATGGCCCCGACGAGCCAGTCGGCCATGTGCTTGACCATGCCGGTGCCGGTGAGGACGCCGGTGAAGACGGCGGCGGCGAAGACCATGCCGGCGACGTTGAGAACGTTGTCGGCGTGGGCGGCGATCCGGGCCTTCTGGTCGGGCATGTGGGGGAAGTTCACGGTGAGGGCGAGGGCCGCACCGAGCAGGAACAGCACCGGGATCGGCAGCAGCTCCATGATCATGGCGGTGAGCAGGGCGGCGGTCAGGCCCGCGTTGAACCAGTAGAGGCGCGGGCGCAGGGTCGGGCGCTGCGGGTCCAGCCCCTGGAATCCGTCCCCGTCCCCCTCGGACAGCACGGCTTCGGCACCGGAGCCGGCGGCGGGGGCGCAGGCCGGGGCGGCGGTTTCCTTCGCGCCCGAGCCGGCCGTCACGAGGGCCTCCTCGGCGATCGCCTCGCCCGGCATCACCAGCGAGCCGACCCGGCGGCGCTCCCTGACGCCGAGGACGTAGGCGAGGACGAAGACGCCGAGCAGGCCGACCGCGAGGGCCGGGATCATCGGGACGAAGATGTCCGCCGCGTCGAGCTTGAGCGCGGTGGCCGCGCGGGCGGTGGGACCGCCCCAGGGCAGGGTGTTCATCACCCCGTTGGCGGTCGCGGCGACGCCGGTCATGACCACCAGGCTCAGGCCGAGCCGCTTGTAGAGCGGGTACATGGCCGACACGGTGATCATGAACGTGGTCGATCCGTCGCCGTCGAGCGAGACGATCGCGGCGAGGACAGCCGTACCGACCACCACCCGCATCGGGTCGGCCTTGCAGAAGCGCAGGATGCCCCGGACGACCGGGTCGAACAGTCCGACGTCGATCATCACGCCGAAGTAGACGATGGCGAACATCAGCATGGCGGCGGTCGGGGCGAGTTTGCCGACGCCGTCGATGACGTAGTCCCCCAGGTGCGCGCCCTTTCCGGCGAACACGCAGAAGAGCGCGGGGATGAGGACGAGCGCCGCGATGGGCGACATTTTCTTCAGCATGATCAGGACCAGGAAGGTCGCGATCATGGCGAAGCCGAGGAAGGTCAGCATGCAGGGACGGTAGGTGCCGCTTCCTTACGCCAACAAGACGTCCACGCGTGAGCAATACGAGCAAAACCCCAGCTCAGGGCAGGGGTGTGACGGTGACGGGGAAGCCGTTGAGCACGGCGGTGCCCGACAGCGGGTCGAGCCGGGTGCCGTCGAGCAGCTGGTTGACGTTGACCCCCGGTTCGGCGCCGGCCACCGCGAGGCGGGTTCCGGGCCGGTCGTGGCCCCAGCCGTGCGGGAGGCTGACGACGCCGGTGCGGACGGTGTCGGTGACCTCCACCGGCGCGTCCAGGCTGCCGCCGTCTGCGGTGATCCGGGCCCGGCCTCCGTCGGCGAGGCCGAGACGGTCCGCGTCCTGGGGATGGACCTGGAGGGTGCAGCGGTTGGAACCTCCGACGAGGGCCGGGACGTTGTGCAACCAGCTGTTGTTGGAGCGCAGATGGCGGCGGCCCACGAGCACGAGGGCGGCGGGGCGGGCGGCGAGCGCCGCGCGCAGCCTGGGGAGTTCGGCCGTGATCGGCTCCGGGAGCAGCTCGATCCTGCCGGTGCGGGTCCTGAGCACGCCCGGGAGCCGGGGGCGCAGCGGGCCGAGGTCGATGCCGTGCGGGTGGGCGAGGAGCCGCTCCAGGCTCAGCCTGGCCGTCTCTTCGGGCGCGCCCGCGCTGGTCTGCGTACCGCCTGCGCCGGGAGCCGCGGCCCCCTCGCCGCCGGGCTGTCCGGCGGCGCCGAACAGGTCCCCGTACGGGCCCAACCGGAGCATCAGGTCGAGCCTGCGCTCCGGACCGTTCTCGCCGGTGAGGAGCCCGGCCAGGCGGGCCGGGTCCGCTCCGTACAGGGGCGAGCGGCGGTCGGCGGTCTCCTTGGCGAGCGCGGCCTGGATCGCCATGTCGTCGACGGCGGACGGCTCGGCGGAGCCGTGCATGCCGGAGACGGCCAGGACGAGGCGTGCGTGGATCTCGCACTCGTCGAGCCGGTCCGCTTCGAGGGGGACGGCGGGCCGGGTGTAGCGGACCTGGTTGCGGATGGCGAACCCGTTGAAGGCGAAGTCGTGGTGGGCGCTCTGCGAGGGCGGTGGCGGGGGCAGGACGACGTGGGCGTGGCGCGAGGTCTCGTTGAGGTACGGGTCGACGCTGACCATGAAGTCGAGGCCGGCGAGGGCCGCGTCGAGCCGCCGGCCGTCGGGGGCGGACAGCACGGGGTTGGCCGCGATGGCGATCAGGGCGCGGACGCGCCCCTCTCCCGGGGTTTCGATCTCCTCGGCCAGGGCGGCGGTGGGCAGTTCGCTCTTGACCTCGGGGTGGCCGCTGACCCGGCTGCGCCAGCGGCCGAGCGCGAACCCCCTGCCGGGCCCGGCGGGCCGGGGCCGCGGGCCGGCCGCCGGGAGCGGGAAGAGGGCTCCGCCCGGGCGGTCGAGGTTGCCGGTGAGGATGTTCAGTACGTCCACCAGCCAGCTGGCGAGCGTCCCGTACTCCACGGTGCAGCTGCCGATCCGCCCGTAGACGGCGGCGGTCGGGGCGGCCGCCAGCTCTCGGGCGAGGGCGCGTATCCCGTCGGCCGGCAGGTCGCAGGCGGGGGCGACCGCCTCGGGAGTGAAACTCGCGAGGGCGTCGGAGAGTTCCCCGAGTCCTTCGGTGTGCTTCGCGAGGGCGCCGGGATCGGCGAGCTTCTCGGTGAGCAGGGTGTGGGCGAGCGCGGCCAGCAGCAGGGCGTCGCTGCCGGGGCGCGGGGCGAGGTGTCGGTCGGCGAGCCTGGCGGTGCGCGTCCGGCGCGGGTCGACGACGACGAGCGTGCCGCCCCGGGCCCGCAGGGCCTTGAGCCGGCCCGGGAAGTCGGGGGCGGTGCACAGCGAGCCGTTCGACTCGACCGGGTTGGCGCCGATCAGCAGGAGGAAGTCGGTGCGGTCGAGGTCGGGCACGGGGATGGCGAAGGGGTCGCCGAACAGGAGCCCGCTGGAGACGTGTTTGGGCATCTGGTCGAGGGTGCTGGCGGTGAAGAGGTTGCGCGTGCCCAGGGTGTTGACGAGGAGCGGCGGGTAGAGGGCGCCGGCCATGGTGTGGACGTTGGGGTTGCCGAGCACGACGCCGACGGCCTGGGCGCCGTGCTCCCGGACGAGGGCGGGGACGGCGGCGGCGATGGCGTCGAAGGCCTCGTCCCAGGTGGCCTCCCGCAGGCGCCCGTCGCGGCGGACGAGGGGGGTGCGCAGGCGGTCGGGGTCGGAGTCGAGGGCGCCGAACGCGGCTCCCTTGGGGCAGACGAAGCCGCGGCTGAAGACGTCGTCGCGGTCGCCCCGGGCTCCGGTGACCGTGGTGCCCTCGATGGTGAGGGTGAGGCCGCAGGTGGCTTCGCACAGGGGGCAGATGCGCGGGGCGGTGCGGGGCATGGGCACTCCTGGGGGCGGCTGCGTCGCGGACCGGTGGCGCGGCCGCACGGCGCGGGCTGGCGGGGCGGGGCGGGCACGGCGAGCATACCGACCGGTAGGGACGGCGGGGAGGGGGTTGCGGCAGCCCGTTCCGCTCCTGCCCGGGGGCGGGGGGGCGGGGCCCGTGCGGGCCGGTCAGTCCAGGACCCGGGCCAGGTAGGCGTGCATCATCGCCCGGGTCTCGGCCACGATGCCGGGGTCCCCCGCCGGGTCGGCCCGGAAGGCCAGTTGGACCAGCGCGTCGGTCGCCTCGACGGCCACCAGGACCGCCCGGGCCAGGTCGGCGCCGGGGGTGAGCCCCAGGTGGGCGCACAGGAGCGCCGTCAGACGGGCGGCGACCATGTGGTTGGGGTCGGAGGCGGGGCCTCCGGCGGGCTCGGAGGCGGGCGGGGCCGGCACCCCGAAGTCGACCAGGGCGAAGCCCGGGACGCTGCGCTTCATGGCCAGGTACTCGTCCAGCACGGCGTCCACGACGGGCCGCCAGTGCGTGCCCGGCACGTCGGCGAGCCGCCGCTGGATGCCTTCCGCGTACTGCTCCAGGTTGCGCTGGGCCAGGGCGACGGCCATGGCGCGCTTGTTCCCGAAGAAGCGGTAGACCGAGCCGATGGGCACCCCGGCGCGCAGGGCGACGGCGCGGGTGCTGAGGTTCTCGTAGCCGGTCTCGTCGAGGAGTTCGGCGCAGGCGTCGAGGATGCGGGCGAGGCGGTCGGCGCTGCGCTGCTGGACCGGGGTCCTGCGCAGGGGGTGGGCGGGAGGCACGGGGTCCATCATGCCGCTCCTGGTCCGTGGGTCCAGTGGTGCGGGCGCCCGGTCCTCAGTTCAGGAGGAGGGTGAGCCCGCCGATCGTGTACGTGATCATCAGCGCGAGCAGCGGGAGTTGGCCCGCCACCGCCCTGGCCGGCGGGAAGAGGCGTACGGAACGGTCGTGGGCGGCGATCACACCGAGTACGTGACCGGTGACGACGGCGATCACCTGGAGGGCGGCGAGACCGCCCGGACCCAAGGGGGGACTGGGATCGGGGCCGTTGTCAGTACCGAGTGCCATGCTTACTGTGCGTGGTCCTTCGGTGACGAGGAGGGAGAAGTAGTGGGCGATGAGATAGCCGAGGGCGATCGGCACGAGTGAGTGCGCGAAGGCGGTCAGCGGTCGGGGGTGCGGGCCGCTGACGAGGCGGGTGGCCGCCGCGCACAGGCAGTACAGGGTGGCGACGAGGCCGATGGAGGCGAGCAGTCCGAGCGTGGCCGTGGGGGTGCGGCCCAGGGGGGAGGTCTGAAGGGTGTTGATCCAGGCGGGGTTGTCCGAGTAGCCGTCGTAGGCGGTGGAACCGAGCAGGACGCAGACGGTGGCGACGAGTCCGGGCCGCTCGGGCGTCGCGTCGAGTCCGTGGAAGGGGTTGCGCAGGACCAGGCGGCCGTCGCTACGGCGGCCGAGGGGGGAGAGCCGGGCCAGGAGGTCTGAGTAGGCCTCGATGGCGTCGGCGTCGGCGAACCAGCTCTCGCCGAAGCGGGCGGCGAGGAGCAGCTGGGCGGCGGCATAGGCGGTGAGGGCACACAGGAGGGTGGTGGTGGATGCGGGATCGGGAGCGACGAGTTCGAGCCAGGTGAAGCCGAACAGCGCGGCGGCGGCCGGCCACTGGCCGATCCGGGCCGGCAGGGGGCGGCCGGACCCGGGCGGGCGGCGGCGGACCCGGGAGAGCAGGCGGTGCAGGGTGCGCAGCGGGTTGAGCAGGCGCCAGACGGGGCCGAGGAGAAGGGAGGCGGGCACGATCCCGACCCACAGCAGGACGTAGACGGCGCCGGGAGCGGGGTTGCGGCCGGGGTCGTCGGGACCGAGGAGGAGGTGGAGGAATACGGCGAGGGCTGCGGCGAGACCGAGCCCGCGCAGGGCGGTGCGGGTGGCCGGCGCGTCGGCCACCCGCTGGAGCCCGGCGGGCAGGGCGAGGCCGGAGCGGTCGCCGCGGAAGCGGGATGCGGACCACAGGAGGCCGAGCGCGAGGAAGGAGACGAAGAGCGCCGCGAAGGCACCGGCGAAGGCGTAGAAGGGAGAGATCGGCAGGTCGTGCTGGGAGCCGATCCCGTGCGCGAGCAGGGTCGACGGGTCGGCCGGGTGAAGGACCACGCCCTGGCCCGGCCCGGGGCCCGGCTGCGCGGCGGGCCATCCCGGGACGGCCGCGGCACCGGCCTGGAGGGCGGTTCCGGTTCCGGGGCTTCCCCGGGTCGGCAGGCTCAGGGGGGTCACCGGACGAGGAGCTGGGTCAGGACGAGCCGGGACTCGTGGGTCTCGACCTCGAAGAGGCCCGTGCGGTCGGCCGTCAGGACCAGGGTGCCCTCCTGGCCCGCGGGCAGAGCGAGTTCCTTGTCGTAGCCGTGGACGTGCAGGGTGTCGGCGCGGTCGCTGGTGACGCGCAGGGCGAGGCGCTCGCCGCGCTTCAGCTCGGTGCGGCCGGTGGCGGGGACGACCTTTCCGTCCCGGACGGTGAGGGTGACGGTCCGGTCGGCGTGGGGCGCCGGCGAGGCCTGCGGGGGTGCCGGGGAGCCGGTCGGGGCGGGTGCGGGATGGCTGTGGGTTCCCTGGCCCGGGGGGCCCGCGGTCAGCGCGGCCGTCGCTTCGACCGGCTTGCCGGCGACGGCCCAGGCGGTGTGGTCGTCGGCGTACAGGCGGACGGTCAGGGTGTGCGCGCCTTCGGGGACCTGCACCGCGGGCAGGTGGAACCACGGGCCGTACACGCGGGCCAGTTTGCGGCCGTCGAGTTCCAGGTGGGCGTGGCCGGTGCCGGGGAGGGCGGCGCCGCCGGTGCTGTCGGGGGTGAAGCGGAAGCGGGTCACCTCCAGTTGGAGGTTCCATCCGTCCTCGGAGTCGGGGCGGGCGGTGAGCTTCACCGCGGGCGCGCCGGCGGCGGGGACCTCGCGCAGGCGGTGGCCGCCGCCGTCCTGGGTTTCGAGCAGGGTGCCGACGCTGCCGGAGGCCTGTTCGTGGGTGGTGCCGGGTTTGTGGTGGGTGGTGGCCCGGCCGCCGCATCCCGTCGCCGCTCCGCCCGCGAGCAGCAGGAGGAGCGCCAGCAGCGCCGCCGTGCGGGCCGAGCGGCGGGGCGGGCAGGTCCGGGGGGCGGGCGTCCGGCACACGTCGCACCGGATGCGGGTCTCTGCGGGCACGGTCACTGCGGGCCTCCGGTCGTAGGGCGGGGCGGACTGGTCGGGGCGGACTGGTCCAGCGCGGGCTCCCGCCCGGGCCGGGGCTTCCGCGCCCGCGCGGGGTTTCCCGCCCGGGGCGGGCCGGGGCGGGGCTTCCCGCCCCGGGCCGGGGTTTCCGGGCCGGGGCGGGGAGGGCCGGGAGACGTCGTTCGGGCGTCAGGGGGCGGCGGGCGGCGGTTCGGCGGTGGCGCTCCGGGCCGGGGCCGGGCCTGCCGGGACCGGGGTGCGGTCGCCCGCCGGGGCGTCGCCCGGGCCGGCGGGGCGGGCGGGCGCGGCGGGGCCCGGGCGGGCCGACGCGACGACCGCCCACAGCACCCACACCACCGCGACCAGGGCCCGTACCCAGGCGGGGCTCAGCGGGATCCACGGGATCATCAGCACGGCCTTGTCGAAGGCGTCCAGGAGGGTGAGGGCGCCCAGGAGCAGGGTGAGGCGCGCCAGCCAGGGGCGTCCGGGGCGCAGGGCCAGGCCGGCGCCTACCCACCACAGGCCGAGCAGGAGCAGGGCCAGCGCCGGGACGGGGGTGTCCACCAGCGGCATCGTGGAGCCGGCCACGTCCAGGGCCAGGCCGGCCAGGCCCAGGAGGGTCGCCGCCGTGCCCGTCCGCGTCCCGCGCAGCCGCCGCCACCACAGCATCCCGCCGACCAGCAGCAGCACCGCCGCCACCGCCACCGCGAGTTGCGTCTCCACCCGCTCCAGCCCCCGGGCGCCGTACCAGTCGCAGCCGGCCGGGAGCTTGCGGGCCTGGACGCTGTAGTCGGCGCAGACCAGCAGCTGGACGAGCTTCACCGGCTCGCCCACCAGCCGGGCCGAGTCCCCGCTGACGGCCCCGCGTTCCTTCCCGCACTGCGGCAGGGTGCCCGGGGTGGAGCCGTCGGGGCCGTCCTGCCAGCAGTTGCCCCTGCCCTGGCCGTCCCACCACACGTCGGTGCCGTTGGGCCGGGTGGCGCCGGACCGGTCCTTGCCGAGGACGTTGCCCGCGTACCGGTTGTGGTGGGAGGTGTCGGTCTGCTTGGACCACTGGTCCTCTCCCCGGATGAAGGCGGGGACGGCGCTGAGGAAGAAGCCCGCGCGCCGGTGCCCGTACACCCAGTTGTGCTCGTAGAGGTTCCAGTTGCCGCCGGCGGTGATGATGCCGGTGCCGGGCGGCATGGAGATCTGCGGGCAGACCACCCCCTGCTCGTAGCCGCGTTCGGCGGGCGGTTTGGCGCAGGTGCCGTCGGCGACGTGGGGGTAGTAGTCGGCGTTGTTGTCGTGGATCAGGTTGCGTTCGAAGCGGGCGTGGTTCTGCGGGAGTCCGGGGTGTCCGGGGAAAGCGCTGTCCATCGAGGCGCCGCCCATGTTCTGGTCGAACTCGTTGTCGTGGACCCACACGGAGTCCCCCGCGGTCCCGGAGTAGCCGACCATGTTGTGGTGGCTGCGGCAGCCGGTGATCTCGATGGAGTAGCGGGGCACGTCGTAGCCGCGTCCGTCGTTGATGTCGGAGGCGCTGCCGGGGTAGATCCCCGAGTCGCCGTTGCCGTAGGACTCGCAGTTCTTGTAGAGGCCGTGGTCGCTGGCGAAGGTCAGGAAGCCGTATTCGTCGTTCCAGCGGGTCAGGACGTCGTCGATGACGAAGCCGTCGCCGGCGAGGACGTACAGGGAGTTGAAGGTGGTGCGCTGCGCGGTGAAGTTGCGGAAGTAGATGCCGTTGGACTTGTCGGCGCGGATGGCGTTCAGCTTCTGGTACCCGGCGTCGACGACGACGTCCGTGCGGGCGGCGCCGGTGCCCTCGATCTGCAGGTTCGTCTTGCCGAGGATGGCGACGAGGTTCTGGTTGTGCCGGCACTTCTCCTGCTGCTCGTACGACAGGATCTGGTAGCCGAGTGAGGAGTCGGGCGCCTTGAGTGCGGCGCACTCCCCCGTCGGCTCGGGCCGGGAGGGCTCCTCCTCGTAGAGGCCGGGCAGGATCGCGATGTTCATCCCGGGCCGGTCGACGGCGTCCACGGCCTCCTGGAGGTGGCGGTAGCCGTTCTGCTCGCAGCGCGCGTAGAGGTCGAGGTTGCGCCGGCGCAGCTCTGCCGGGAAGCCGGATATGCGGCGTTCGAAAGCGGGCCGGTCGGTCTTGCAGACCAGCAGGTCGGGCTCGGCGGCGCGGTAGGCGGGGACGGATCCGGTGCCGTCGGGCAGGGCGACGGGGCGCTCCTCGTGCGCGCGGGCGGCCGGCGCGGCGGCGAGGAGGGACAGGAAGGCGAGGAGGGCGGCGAGGAGCGCCGCCGGCACGGCAGGGAACCTGCGGGTCCACGACATGCGCGAGAGAGTAGAGCAATGTTCATCTTTTTGGATCCCCCTGCGCGCGAGGTTCTCGCAGCCTCCGCGCGCGAGGTTCTCGCAGCCGCCGCGGGCGGGGTTCGTGGAGCGGCCGCGCGCCGGGTTCCGGGCCGGCGGCCGCGAGACGGCGTTGACGTGGGCGGCTCGGAATCCTACTGTCAGCCATAGGATTCCTTCGACGGAGCGGGAGCACCCATGAGTGAGCAGGCCAGGAAGACGGCGGAGGCGCTGGAGTACCTCACCGGCTTCGGGAACGAGCACAGCTCGGAGGCCGTGCCCGGCGCGCTCCCGATCGGCCGCAACTCCCCGCAGCGCGCCGCCCTCGGCCTGTACGCCGAGCAGCTCAGCGGCAGCGCCTTCACCGAGCCGCGCCGCCACAACCGCCGCTCGTGGCTCTACCGGATCCGCCCCTCGGCGGCGCACCCGGCCTTCACCCGCGTGGACAACGGCGCCCTGCGCACCGCGCCGTTCAACGAGAGCGTCCCGGACCCCAACCGGCTGCGCTGGAACCCGCTCCCCGACCCCGCCCCCGGCACCGACTTCCTGGACGGCCTGTGGACCCTGGGCGGCAACGGCGACGCCACCCAGCGCACCGGCATGGCCGTCCACCTCTACAGCGCCAACGCCTCCATGGCCGACCGGGTCTTCAGCGACTCGGACGGCGAGCTGCTGATCGTCCCGGAGCGCGGCGGTCTGCTGCTGCGCACCGAGTTCGGCCTGCTCAGCGCCGGCCCCGGCGAGGTGGCGCTGATCCCGCGCGGCGTCCGCTTCCGCGTCGAGCTGCTCGACGGCGACGCGCGCGGGTACGTGTGCGAGAACTACGGGCAGCCCTTCGAGCTGCCGGACCTCGGTCCGATCGGCGCCAACGGCCTGGCCGCCGCCCGGGACTTCCGCGCACCGGTGGCGGCGTACGAGGACGTGGAGCGCCCCACCGAGGTGGTCAACAAGTTCTGCGGCAACCTCTGGTCGGCGACCTACGGGCACTCCCCGCTCGACGTGGTGGCCTGGCACGGCACGCACGTGCCGTACGTCTACGACCTGCGGCGCTTCAACGTGATCGGGTCCATCAGCTACGACCACCCGGACCCGTCGATCTTCACGGTGCTGACCTCGCCCTCCGACACGCCGGGGCTGGCGGGCGTGGACTTCGTGGTGTTCGCCCCGCGCTGGCTGGTCGGCGAGGACACCTTCCGCCCGCCGTACTTCCACCGGAACGTGATGAGCGAGTACATGGGCCTGATCGAGGGCGCCTACGACGCCAAGGCCGAGGGCTTCGTGCCGGGCGGGGGCTCGCTGCACAACATGATGTCCGCGCACGGCCCGGACCGGGAGACCTTCGACAAGGCCAGCGCCGCCGAGCTGAAGCCGCAGAAGATCGACGACGGCCTGGCCTTCATGTTCGAGACCCGCTGGCCGATCACCGCCACTCCCCAGGCTGCGGAGGCGGAGCACCTCCAGCGCGGATACGACGACGTATGGAAGGGTCTCCAGCGCCACTTCCGTGCCTAACATGCCCCTGCCGGACCCTGTCGGCCCCGCCCGGCCCGCCACCTCGCCGCGTCACCTGTGAATCCACCCGTACGGAGAACGACCCGTGACCGCCTTCGCCCCCGACTCCCTGGTGCTGAACCGGAAGCTGCCGCTCTGGTACCAGGTGTCCCAGTCCCTGCGCGCCTCGATACTGGGGCGCACTCCGGACGCCTCGCTGCGGCTCCCGACCGAGGAGCAGCTCGCCGGGCACTACGGGGTGAGCGTGCTGACGATGCGCCAGGCGCTCAAGGAGCTGGAGGGCGAGGGCCTCATCAGCCGGCACCGGCGGCGCGGCACCTTCATCGAGCCGGGTGCGATGCGCAGCGCCCCGGTGCGGCTGCTCGGCTCGGTGGACGCGATCGTCGCCCAGCAGTCGGGTGAGCGGACGACGGTGCTGGGCCACGAGCGCACGCCCGTGTCCGGGGAGCTCCTGGAGCACTTCCCGGACGCGGAGGAGGTGGTCACGTACCGCAGGCTCCGGCGCGACGGCGAGAGCGGTGAGCCCACCAACTGGGCGGAGAACGCCGTGCGCCCGGAACTCGCCGAGGCGGTGGACCTGGCCGATCTGGAGCGCTGGCCGATGACCAAGGTGCTGCGCGACGTGGTCGGCGTACGGATCAGCCGCATCACGGACACCGTCGAGGCGCGGCTCGCCGACCCGGTGACGGCGGAGCTGCTGGAGGTACCGCTGCTGAGCCCGATCCTGCACTACACGGGCGTGACCTACGACGAGGACGGCAGGGTCGTCGACGTGGCCCGGATCCGGTACCGGGGCGACCGGTTCTCCTTCACGGTGACCGTCGAGGCGCCCTGACCACGGCCGGCGGCGAGAGGTTCCGACCACGGTCACCGGCGGGCCCTGGCCTGCGGCGGCCCGCCGTCGTCACTTCGCTTCCTTCTCGTCCTTCTCCTCCGCACCGCGCTCGCCCTCGGCCTGGGAGGGCGTCGTGCGCATGGTCTGCGGGTGCCGCTCCCGCTTCTCCCGCTCGTCCATGTCCTCGTCGAGCCGCTCGCCCTCGGCCTGCGACGGGGTCGAATACTCGTCGTACTGACTCATGGCCGGCTCCTCCGTGCAGCTGCGTGCCACATACGTGACGTATGCGTACATAAGGAGCGTAACGCTTCGGCCGGGACACGGCCCGGCCCCGGCGGCCCGTCGCTACCATCTGCCGGGTGAGCGCTGACGTACCGCTGCTGGACGATCTGATGCCCTGGGCCGTGGCCGGCCTGCGCCTGGGCCGCGACTGGGTGGCGGCGCCCGATCCCGCCGTGCTGCGTGCCCGCTGGGAGGCGCTGACGGGCGCCGAAGGGGCGGAGCGGGAGCGGCTGTTCCGCCCGAGCCGGACCCGTACGCCCTCCGCCGGAGCGGCCGCGCTGCCGGGCCAGCGCTCGGCCACCGCCCGCTTCGCGGACGCGCCGGGTCCCTTCCCGGACCCCGTACGGGTGCTCCGCGCACCCTTCGACGAGCAGTGGCTCCTGCCCGACCAGCGGCTCATCGACTCCGCCCGCCCCGAGCTGTGGCGGGTCCTGGACGCGCGGCAGCTGTTCCTGCTGGAGGCCCCCGGCCTGCTGGTCACCGCCCACCTCCCGGCGGGCCGGCTCGGCCGGATCCGCCCGCTGCACCGGCGACCCGGCGGGGCCGAGCCGAACCTCGCGCCGGGCCTGCCGGCCCTGCTGGGCGCCCGCCACGGCGGCCCGGTCACCCCTGAGGACGTCCTGTGCTGGATCCTGGCCGCGGGCCGGCCGGGCCCGCGGGGGTACGAGGTCCCGCTCGCGGCCGATCCGGAGCACTGGCGGGCCGGGCTGGAGCTGGGCCGCCGGCTGCTGTCCGTCCAGCTGCGCGGGGCCCCTGGCGGGGAGCCGCCCCGGCTGCCCGGAGGGCGGCGGCCGTACGTGCGCGCGGCCGTCACGGCGTGGCCGGACGGGCTCGGGTACGACCCGGAGACGGAGACGCTGACCCTCGGGGACGGGGCCGTGTCCCCCGTCCCGGCGGGCGCCTGGGAGTACGAGGTCCAGGGGGTCCGGGTGGTCGAGTCCTGGTTCGCCGCCCGCGGCGCGCCCCGCGCCCCGCAGGCGCGGGGCCTGGAGGGGCTGGGGCCGGCCGCGTGGCCGCAGGCCTGGACCTCGGAGCTGCTCGCCCTGGTGACGACCTTGGCACTGCTGGCCGATCTGGCCCCGGAGCGGGCGGCGTTCAACCCCGGGCCGCTGCTGCCGGCCGCGGAGCTGGAGGCCGCCGGGGTGCTGCCGCCGCCGCGCTGGGCCCGGCGGCCGGCGTCGGTGCTGGACCATCAGGAGGAGGGCCCGGGCGGGCAGTTCGCCCTGCTCTGACCCCGGCGACGCACCCGCACGCCGGCCGTCGCGGGAATCGGGGGCCAGGCGCCGCGCCGCACCCGCGCGCCGGCCTTCGCGCGACCCGGGGGCCCGGCGCCGCACCCGCGCGCCGGCCTTCGCGCGACCCGGGGGCCCGGCGCCGTGCCCCATCGCGCGGGCGCCCCGGGGCCGGCCTCAAGCGTCCCAGGCCGCCAGCAGCCGGGACACCGCACGGTCGAAGGCCGCCGTCATGTCCGGCCCGGCGGACGTCACCGGGGCGCCCTCGCCGAGGGCCTCCGCGAGCCGCGGGTACTCCCCGGTTGCCAGCCGGGAGCCGAGCCAGGCCGCGCGTACGCCCTGCTCGGCGGCCTCGCTCCAGGGCAGCGCGCGGGCCCGTTCGGCCAGGGCGAGCTCCCCCGCCACGAAGGTGGCGACCATGCCGTTGATCGCCGCGATCAGCTCCAGCTTCTCGCCCCCGGGAGCCTCCAGCGGCTCCAGGCAGGCCAGGCAGTACTCCAGGTACCGCAGGGCCTGGGGGCCGAAGCCGTAGACCGGGCTCAGCAGCCGGGGAAGCCAGGGGTGGCGGCGCATCAGGGCGCGGGTCTGTCGGGTCAGGGCGAGCAGGTCGGCCCGCCAGTCGCCGCTCGGCGGGGCCAGCTCGTACTCCCCGCTGACCGCGTCGACCATCAGCTCGTACAGGTCCTCCTTGCGGGGGACGTAGTTGTACAGGGACATCGTCCCGGCGCCGATCCCCGCCGCCACGCGCCGCATGGAGACGGCGTCGATCCCCTCCGCGTCGGCGATCCGCACCGCCTCGGCCGCGATCGAGTCGCGGCTGTGCGCGGGCCTGGGCCCGCGGCCGGCCCGTTGCGGCCGGGCCCAGATCACTTCGGGTTCGGCTGGGCGCCCGCCGGCTGTCATCGGTCACATCACCTCGTCGTCGTCTCGGGCTCCCATCTTAGTTACGTACAGCGTACGGAGTGGGGTAGGGTGCGGCGCATGACAACTACGTACGCCGTACTTAGTGAGGGTCTGGAGAAGCACTACGGCGAGGTGCACGCCCTGCGCGGGCTGGACCTGGCCGTTCCGGAGGGCACCGTCTGCGGGCTGCTGGGCCCCAACGGCGCGGGAAAGACCACCGCCGTGCGCATCCTCACCACCCTCACCGCGCCCACCGCCGGCCGCGCCCTGGTGGCCGGCCACGAGGTCACCGGCGACCCGGCCGCAGTACGCCGCGCCATCGGGGCCACCGGCCAGTACGCCTCCGTCGACGGGGACCTGACCGGCCGTGAGAACCTCCGGCTGTTCGCCCGCCTCGCCGGCCTGCGCGGCCGGGCCGTACGCGCCCGCGCCGACGAGCTGCTGGAGCGCTTCGGGCTCGGCGAGGCCGCCGACCGGGTCGCCTCGACCTGGTCCGGCGGCATGAAGCGGCGCCTGGACCTGGCCGCGGGGCTCGTCACCCGCCCCCGCGTGCTGTTCCTCGACGAACCCACGACCGGCCTGGATCCGGCGGCCCGCGAGCAGATCTGGACCGCCGTGCGCGACCTCGCAGACTCGGGTACCACGGTGCTGCTCACCACCCAGTACCTGGAGGAGGCCGACCGCCTCGCCGACGGCGTCGTCGTCGTGGACCGGGGCCGGGCCGTCGCCACCGGCACCCCCGCCGTCCTCAAGGCCCGCATCGGCGCCCGCGCCGAGGTCACCGTCGCCGAGCCAGCCGCCCTCGCGGGCGCGGCCGCGGTCCTCGACCGGCTCACCGGCGGCCGCCCCGCGCTGGACGAGGAGCGGCTCACCGCCGCGGTGACCGTCCTGGACGCCTCGCTCACCCTGCCCCGGATCATCCGGGAGCTGGACACCGCCCAGATCCTGGTGACCGACGCGAGCCTGCGCCCGCCCACCCTCGACGAGGTGTTCCTGCGCCTCACCCGGACCCCGGCCCCCCTGCAGGAGAAGGAGAACGCGGCATGACCACCCTGCTGTCGGACGGCGGCGCCGTCCTCACCCGCCAGCTCCAGAAGGCCCGGCACGCCCCGGCCCTGCTGGTCCTGACCCAGACCATGCCGATCATGATGCTGCTGTTCTTCGGGTACGTGTTCGGCAGCGCGCTCGCCATGCCGGGCGCCGAGTACCGCGAGTTCCTGGTGCCCGGGCTGCTCGCCGCGACCGCCGCGAACGGCCTGATGACCGGCATGTTCACCGCCGCACAGGACGCCCACCGCGGGGTGACCGACCGCTTCCGGACGCTGCCGATGAGCCGGGCCGCGGTCCCGCTGGGGCAGACCGCCGCCGACCTGCTGACCACGGCGGTGTCGATGGTGCCGCTGATGCTGGTGGGGCTGGCGATGGGCTGGCGGGTCGAGAACGGCCTGCCGGGGGCGCTGGGGGCGCTCGGCGTGCTGCTGCTGTTCCGCTTCGCCACCGCCTGGGTGGGGACGTACCTCGGGCTGGTGAGCCGCAGCGAGGAAGCCGCGGGCCAGCTCGGCAGCGCGACCTTCGTGCTGCCGATGCTGTCCAGCGCCTACCTGCCGACGGCCGGACTGCCCGGCTGGCTGCGGACGGTCGCGGAGTGGAACCCGATCAGCGCCGTCGCCACCGCCGTACGGGAGCTGTGCGGGAACGCGGGCGGTGCGGGCGCGCCCGGCGCCGCGTGGCCGGCGGCGCATCCGGTGGCGGGCGCGGTGCTGTGGTCACTGCTCCTGCTGGCGCTCTTCGTGCCGCCGACCGCGCGCCGGTTCGCGCGCGGCCGGGACTGAGGAAGGGTCAGGGCGCGGTCGCCGCAAGGCGTCACGGCACCGGCGTGACCGGCACCTGCACGGTCACCGGGACCGTCGCCGTCTGCGGGTTGCCGTCGAGCGCGTCCGTCAGGGACGTCCGGGTGTCGGCCGTGAAGCGGCAGCCGACGACGGCGAGCCCGCACACCCGGTAGCGGACGACCACCGAGGCGGTGGCACCGGACCGGATCGAGCCCACCGTCTGCGGTACCGGCCCGAGCCGGGTGATCCCGGAGCCCGTGGGCAGGGCGTCGAGGAGCTTGACGTTGAAGGCGTCGCCGGAGCCCGTGTTCCGGATCCGGTACTCGACGCTCAGCGTGCGGGTGAGGTAGTTGCCGATCCCGCCCCAGTAGGCGCGGTGGGTCACGGCCACCTGCGGCTGGAGGAGCGAGACGCTCCCCAGGAGGTCCAGACCCCACGGCTTGTCGGTGCCGGGGGTGGCGTCGGCGTTGAGGCTGAAGCTTCCGCTGCCCGAGGCACCCCGGTAGGCGTTGGCCGGGGTGGTGTTCGACACGACGTGCCAGGCTCCGGTCCCCGACGCCGTGGTCCCGTTGTACGAGAGGCCAGGGGCGTCGCAGCTGCCGCCGTCCAGCTGCACGGTCACGAACCCCCGTGCGTTGGCGATGGTCACCTGGGTGTCGGCCGCGGGGAGCGCGGCCTGGGTGCCGCCGACCCGGAAGGGCAGGTGGACGGCCATCTGGCTGGGCAGTGCGGAGAAGACCCCGGGGCCCAGCGCGGCGCCGCCCCCGACCGTCCGGCCGTCGGTGAGCGGTCCGGCCGGGCAGCCCGGTGCGCTCGTCACGACGCCGTCGGCGCCGGACCCGCTCACGGTCACCGGATCCGGGCCCCGCCCGGCCGCCCCGGCTGGGACCACCGTCACCGCCAAGCCCGCCAGCAGCGCTGTCACGACGACCGCCGCCCGCCGGGCTGCGGAGCGGGCGGGGGATGCGGCGGCGGTCGGGGCTCTCATGGGCGACCCTTCGGTACGGCGCGACGGCGGACGCCCGCACCTTAGGCATACAATCCGGACATTCCGCTGGACTTGGGCCCCGGACACGGGTGACAGACCCCGCTGTCACCCGGTAGGCAGGCCCCATGGCTACCGAACCCCTCCCCCTCGACGGCATCACCGTCGTCGCCGTCGAGCAGGCCGTCTCCGCTCCCTTCGCCACCCGCCAGCTCGCCGACCTCGGCGCCCGGGTGATCAAGGTCGAGCGTCCTGACGGCGGCGACTTCGCCCGCGCCTACGACACCGCCGCCCACGGCCTGGCCTCGCACTTCGTCTGGGCCAACCGGGGCAAGGAGTCCCTGGCCCTCGACCTGAAGGACCCACGGGGGCTGGAGGTGCTGCACGGCCTCCTCGGCGGCGCCGACGTGTTCGTGCAGAACCTCGCCCAGGGCGCCGCGGCCCGGCTCGGGCTCGACGCGGCCGCGCTGTGCGCCCGTTACCCGCGCCTGGTCGCGGTCGACGTCTCCGGCTACGGCGCGCAGGGCCCGTACGCCCACAAGCGCGCCTACGACATGCTCGTGCAGTGCGAGGCGGGGCTGGTCTCCGTGACGGGCACCCCGGAGCGGCCCGTGAAGGCGGGGATCCCGGCCGCGGACATCGCCGCCGCCATGTACGCCTTCTCGGGGGTGCTCGCCGCCCTGCTGCGCCGCGGGGTCACCGGGCGCGGCGGGCCGGTGGAGGTGTCGATGCTGGACGCGCTCGCGGAGTGGATGGGGCATCCGCTGCACCACACGATGCACGGCGGGGAACAGCCCGTACGGACCGGCCTGGCGCACGCCGTGATCGCGCCGTACGACGCCTACGCGACGGCCGACGGGGACCGGGTGCTGCTGTCGGTGCAGAACGACCGGGAGTGGCGGCGCCTCGCGGTCCAGGTGCTGGACCGGCCGGACCTGGCGCAGGACCCGGCGTACGCGACGAACGCGGCCCGCACCCGGGGCCGGGAGAAGACCGACGCGGTGGTGGCCGAGGTCCTCGGCCGGCTCGGGGCGGACGAGGCCGTCGCACGGCTGGAGGCGGCCGGGATCGCCTGCGCGCGGCTCAACTCGGTGGAGCGGCTGGCCGCGCACCCCCAGCTGGCGGCACGCGAACGCTGGCGGGAGGTGGACACCCCGGCGGGCCCGCTGCGGGCGCTGCTGCCGCCGATCGGGCTGCCGGGTGGCGCGGAACCGCGGATGGGCGCGGTGCCCGCGCTCGGCGAACACACCGACGCCTTGCTGCGCGCCCTGGGGATGACGGGCGCGCAGATCACGGCACTGCGCCGGGACGGTGTGATCGCCTGAGGCCGGGGGTGACGCCGGGACTGTCCGGGGTCACCGGACGGGGGACGGGCCGGGGTGCAGCCGGACGGGGGACCGGCTGCGCGGGCTGTTACGAGCGGCGGCTGCCGAAGAGCGTGCGCCGCAGCCTGCGCAGCGGTGCGAAGAGCGCGACGCGCGCGCTCCGGCTCCGCTGGACGTGGGTGTGGTCGCGCGCGGTCAGCTCACGCATCAGCAGGGTCGCCTCGGCGACCTCGTGGTGCGGGGCGGCGGGTCCGCCCAGCACGGCGAGGTGGCGGTCGAGGCGCGAGCTGACCGCGCTGCTGCCGCAGGTGATGGCAGGCACGCGGGGCGGCCTGCTGCGCATTGCTATCTGTTCCATGTCTCTCCCCACCCGTACGAGGGCACCCGGCCCGGGCAGGTTAACCCTATCGCCCCGGCTGCGCCCGCGGGTATCCCGGTGGTGTGAATTACCCCTGTAATTACGGGTAGTTGACGATTACTCAGCGGAGTCACCCGTCACTCTCCGTACCAATGGGGTGACTTGGGGGGCCGGCCGCAGCGGTCGGTGACAGGGCCGTCACGGCGGGGGCGGCCCGGCGGGTCCTGCGCTAACTTGGAGTGATCACCCGGTGGCACAGGGGGGTTCGCGTGAGTGGGAACGAAAACGGGGAGGCCGGGCGTGTCATCGCCGGCCGGTACCGGTTGCTCGGCGAGCTGGGCCGCGGCGGCATGGGACTCGTGTGGCGGGCCCGCGACGAGGTCCTGGGCCGGGAGGTCGCGGTCAAGGAGGTACGGGCCCCCGCCGGACTGGACGCGGCCGAGGTCGAGCGGCTGTACCGGCGGCTGGAGCGGGAGGCGTGGGCGGCGGCCCGCATCTCGCACCGCGGGGTGGTCATGATCTACGACGTCGCGAGCGAGGGCGGCCGGCCCTGGATCGTGATGGAACTGGTGCGCGGGCTCTCCCTGGCGGAGGTGCTGGAGGGCGAGGGCCCGATGAGTCCGCAGCGGGCCGCGGACATCGGCGAGCAGGTGCTGGCCGCGCTGCGCTCCGCCCACGACGCGGGGGTGCTGCACCGTGACGTGAAGCCGGCCAACGTCCTGGTCGCCAACGACGGGCGGGTGGTGCTCAGCGACTTCGGGATCGCCCGGCTGGAGGGATCGGCCGCGCTCACGATGACCGGAGAGGTGATCGGCTCCCCCGAGTTCCTGGCACCGGAGCGGGCGTTGGGCCGTGAGCCCGGCCCCGAGTCGGACCTGTGGTCGCTCGGGGTGATGCTGTACGCGGCCGTGGAGGGGGTCCCGCCCTTCCGCGCGGAAACCCCGGTGGCCACCCTGCAGGCCGTGGTCGACGCGGAGTTGCCCCCGCCTCGCCGGGCCGGGCCGCTGGGACCGGTGCTGGAGGGGCTGCTGCGCAAGGACCCGGCCGCGCGGCTGCCCGCCGCGGAGGCCGCCCGGATGCTGCGGGTGGTCGGCGCGGGCGGGACGGTACGGGAGGCGGGCGGGCCGGTGTCGGGGCCGGGCGCGCCGACGGCCACCACGCGGGCGGCGTACGACGCGGGGTACGGGCCGACCCGGTCGATGCCGGTACCGGTACCGGTGGCGCCGGCGGAACCGGAGCGGCCCGGGCGGGGGCAGCGGCGGGCCGGGGTGGTGCTGGCCCTCGGGATCGCGGTGCTGCTGCTGGCCCTGGCCCTGCTGGGGTGGCTGCTGCTGCGGGACACCGGGGGCGGGCGGGGGCCGGGCGGCGGCCCGTCGCCGTCGGCCTCCGCGTCGGCGCCGGCGTCGGCCTCCGCTTCGGCGTCCGAGTCCGCGTCCGAGTCCGCGTCCGCCAGTGCGATGCCCGCGCAGAGCGTCACCCTCTACGTCCACACCGTGCGCGCCGCGTACGGCGGGAGCTGCCCGCCGCCCGAGGTGCTCGCGCCCGCCTTCACCGGCACCATCGAGGTGGCCCGGACCCCGGCCGTGGTGGAGTACCGCTGGGTCAGGCGCGAGGGGGGTGCGGGCGCGGCCGCGGAGTGGCGCAGCATCGCGTACGAGGCCGGCGGGGCGCGTACCCGCCAGCTCGACCACACCGAGCCGGGTGACGGCGAGCCGGCTGGCGCGGGCGTCCGCGACGCGGTCCGGCTGGAGGTGCGCGCGCCGGCGCAGACGGCGTCGGCGTGGCTGGAGTACTCCGTGACGTGCGAGGAGGAGACCCCGACGGGCGGGGCCTCCTCCCCCGGCTCCCCCGCCCCCTCCGGTTCACCGGCGGAGACGGCGACGCCTTCCCCGGCGCCGAGCGCCGGGGTGAGCCCTTAGGCCTGGCCGTCGCGCCCGGCCCAAGGGCTCGGCCCTCAGGCCTGGCTCGAGAAGACGGGCAGGTAGCCGCTGGACTGTCCGGTGGCGGTGGGGTGGTAGGACTCGCCGATGTTGGTCCAGTTGACGCTGTGCAGCCAGGCGCTGCCGGAGCAGATCTCGTGTCCGGTGAAGGCGCCGACGACCGAGGCGAAGGCGTAGCCGTGGTCGGCGGCGCGTTTGGCGATGGCGGCGTTGAGGTAGTCCGCCGCGCCGTTGATGGCGGAGCGCTCGCCCTCGGTGAGGCCGGCGACGCAGGTGCCGTTCAGCTTGTAGAAGCGGGGGTAGCCGAGGACGACGACCCGGGCGGCGGGGGCGCGGCCGCGGATGGCGTCGTAGACCTGGTCGAGTTGTCCGGGAAGGGTGGAGTCGACGTACCTCTTGGCTTCGTTGACGCGGCTGACGCAGGTGGATTCGGACTGCAGGACACAGGTCGTCATCACGTCGGAGAAGCCCGCGTCGTTGCCGCCGACGGTGATGCTGACCAGGTCGGTGCCGGAGTTGAGCGGGCCGAGCTGGTTGGCGAGGACGTCACCGGTACGGGCTCCGGAGCACGCGGTGAAGGCGAAGGTCTGCGGGGAGTGGGCGGCGGCCCACAGGGCGGGGTAGGCGCGGGTGGTGCGCTTGCAGCTGCCGCTGGAGCCGTCGTAGTTGCCGGCGCCGACGCCGGAGGAGTACGAGTCGCCGAGGGCGACGTAGCCGAAGTCGGCCTGTGCGGCGGCCGCCTGGCCGGCGCCGAACAGGGCGGCGCCCGCGGCGAGTAACAGGGAGGAGGCCAGGGCGGCGAGGCGCGGCATTCGTTTGCTCATGTGGGCGGCTCCTTGTGGGGGGTTACTCCTGAGTCCGTGGTACAAGGAGCCGGGGCTGTCTGGAAGTGTTCATGCCAAGAATGTTCGGCGCAGGATTGGCGTGGACACATGGCCGGAATCTTCACGCGCGATGTGTTTGAAGAGGGAACCCGGGCACCCGTCCGGGGAAACACAGGTGCATGGGGGCAGTTCGTGCCGGATCATGGGCGCCATGCCAGCAGACCCGCATGACGCGCTGCCGATCCGGCTCCATGTCGACGACAGCGACTCACCGTCGGACGTCGTCGACGCGCTGTTCCTCGGCCGGTTCGCGACCGGCGAGCAGCCGTACGCGCAGAGCGTCACGATCGAGCGGGTGAAGGCGGAAGCCACCCTGCTGCCCCCGCGGGCCACCGTGCTGCGCGCGGCACGCGACACCGACCGCAGCGCGACGCTCGCCGAGGGCGAGGGCTGGACGGTCCTCGTCTCCCGCTGGAGCCGGGGGGCGGACGTGACCGTGACGGCGGTCAGCGACGAGCTCGCGCAGAAGGTGCTCGGTGAGGCCACGGAGGGCGCCCGGGACGAGCCCGAACCGCAGCCGGAGAACGTCACGATGGGGTTCTGGTACGTCTCCCCGCGCCGCGGCCCGTACCGCACGACCCGGCAGATCTCCGCCGGCACCTGGGAGGAGGTCCGGCCGAACTACACGGAGCCGGTGGCCCGGGCGATGGACCGGCTGATGAAGGTCACCCCGGACGACATCGCGGGCCGGCTGCTCCTGCTGCACGGCCCGCCGGGCACCGGCAAGACGTCGGCGCTGCGCACGCTCGCGCGGTCGTGGCGGGACTGGTGCCAGGTGGACTGCGTCCTGGACCCGGAGCGGCTGTTCAACGACGTGGGCTACCTCATGGACATCGCCATCGGCGAGGACGAGGGCACGGCGAAGGGGAGGTGGCGGCTGCTGCTCCTGGAGGACTGCGACGAGCTGATCCGCGGCGAGGCGCGGCACACGGCGGGACAGGCGCTGTCCCGGCTGCTGAACCTGACGGACGGTCTGCTGGGGCAGGGCCGCAACGTCCTGGTCGGCGTCACGACGAACGAGGACCTGGAGCGGCTGCACCCGGCGGTGGTCCGGCCGGGGCGGTGCCTGGCACGCATCGAGGTCGGCCGGCTGACCCACCCGGAGGCGGTGGAGTGGCTCGGCACGGACGAGGGCGTCTCCCGCGAGGGGGCTTCGCTGGCCGAACTCTTCGCCCTCCGGCGCGGCACGGGCCCGGGGGCGGTCCTCCCGCCCCAACCCCACTCGCCGGAGGCGGGCCTGTACCTCTGATTTTCCACGCGCCGCTCGCACGGCTCGGCCGCGAGCGGCCTTCCCTTTCCACGCGCCGCTCACACGGCTCGGCCGCGAGCGGCCTTCCCGGCTTCGCGCCGCTGCGCCGGACTCCGTCCGTCGACCCGTCAGGCGGGGCCGGCGCCCCTCAACAGGGGTGGTCCGTCGCCTGCGGGTGGTGGGCCGCTGCGCGGGCTGGTTCCCCTACCCGCCCTTCGCCCGTTCCCCGGGGCCCAGCCCCGGACCCCTGGGGGCGCAGCCCCGAACCCCTGAGGGCCCAGCCCCGAACCTTCGGGGGCGCAGCCCCGGACCTTTGGGGCACAGCACCGGACCCCTGGGGGCAGCCCCGGACCTTCGGGGGCACAGCCCCGGACGCTTGGGGCGCAGCCCCGGACCCCCAAGGGCGCAGTCCCGGACCCCTGGGGCACAGCCCCGGACCTTCGGGGGCACAGCCCCGGACCTTTGGGGCTTAGCCCCGGACCCCCAAGGGCGCAGCCCCGGACCCTCGGGGCACAGCCCCGGACCCTCGGGGCACAGCCCCGGACCCTCGGGGCACAGCCCCGGACCCTCGGGGCACAGCCCCGGACCCTCGGGGCACAGCCCCGGACCCTCGGGGCACAGCCCCGGACC
>NZ_JBEZKZ010000036.1:0-10002 GCF_040651895.1 Streptomyces sp. NPDC048352 | reverse complement strand
ACAGCCCCGGACCCTCGGGGCACAGCCCCGGACCCTCGGGGCACAGCCCCGGACCCTCGGGGCACAGCCCCGGACCCTCGGGGCACAGCCCCGGACGCTTGGGGCACAGCCCCGGACGCTTGGGGCACAGCCCCGAACCCCTGAGGGCCCAGCCCCGGACCTTCGGGACTCGGCCCCGGACGCTTGGGGCACAGCCCCCGCATGCTTGGGGCGCAGCCCCGGACCTTCGGGGGCACCGCCCCGGACGCTTGGGGCTCAGCTCCGGAGCCCGGCAAGCTCCGCCCCCGGTCTCCTGGCGCGGGGCCCCCGGAGCTCCCGAAGCTGCGGCCCCAGGCCCCCGCGTGTCAGGGGGAGGCGGTCGCGTAGCGGGCCCGCAGGGCCGTGGTGGCGGCCGCCAGGGCTTCGGCTTCCGTGAGGCCCAGCCGGTGCGCGCGCTCCGCGTAGGACTGGGCGGCCGCCGCCGCCTCCCGCGAGGAACCCTCCGCCGCCGCGACGAACGTCCCGTTCCGCCCCCGCGTCTCGATCACCCCGTCGCCCTCCAGCGCCCGGTACGCCTTCGCGACGGTGTTCGCGGCCAGCCCCAGCTCCTCCGCCAGCCCCCGCACCGTCGGCAGCTTGTAGCCCGCCGGCAGTTCCCCCGACCGGGCCCGGTCCGCGATCTGCGCGCGCAGCTGTTCGTACGGGGCGGCCGAGCCGGCCGAGCCGTCGATCCTGATCTTGAGATTGGTCGAGGTCACGGCGCCGATTCTCCCCCATCCGCCCGGTAATTCGCAGGCGCTGCCCGCATCCCCGGCCGTAACGTCCGTCCCATGACCATCCACGTCCGTGACATCCGTCCCGATGACGCCTCCGACGCCGAAGCCGTCGTACGGGTCCTCCGGGCCGCGCTGCCCTTCCTGGTCACCACCCCCGCCGGCGTGGCCCACGAACTCGCCTCCGCCCACCCCGCGAAGCACCACCGGATCCTCCTCGCCGAGACCCCCGACGGCCGTCCGGTCGGCACCGCGCAGGCCGGCCTCGCGTACGACAGCCCGGAGCCCGGCCTGTCGTACGTGAACGCCTACGTCGACCCCGCCCACCGCGGCCTCGGCGCCGGGACCGCGCTGCTGCGTGCGGCAGAGGAGCACCTCGCGGCGCGGGGCGCGGTGGACGCGTACGCCTGGGTCCTGGACGAGCCCGCCCATCGGGGCTTCGCCGAGCGGCACGGCTACCGTCCCAGCCGCTCGGCGCACTTCCTGCGCCTGGACCTGGCGGCGGGCGCCCTGCCGCCGCTGCCGCGGGAGCTGCCCGCCGGTGTGGAGCTGCGTCCCGGGTCCGCCTTCGCGGCGGACCCCCGGCCGCTGTACGAGGCCGACGCCGAGGTGACGGCCGACGAGCCGGGTGACGTACCGGTGGTCCTGGACGACTACCAGGACTGGCTGGACGGCGTCTGGCACCAACCCACCCTCGACCACGCACTGACGACGGTGGTCCTGGTCGACGGGGCCGTGGCCGCCTTCAGCGCCGCGCGGACGGACGGCGCGACCCGCTACTCCTCGGCGATGACCGGCACCCTGCGCGCCTTCCGCGGCCGCGGGCTGGCCAAACTCGCCAAGACCGACTCGCTGCACCGGGCCCGCGCGGCCGGGTACACCGAGGCGTTCACCGGCAACGACGCCGGGAACGGCCCGATGCTGGCTGTCAACGCCTGGTTCGGGTACGAGGTCTGCGCGACCGAGACCCGACACACGAAGAGACTGGGAGCCGCGAGATGACAGCACGCTGGACCGTCACCCTGACCAAGGCCGGCCGCACCAAGATCAGCTACCCGGCGGCGCAGGTGGCCGACGACGGGGACCGGATCTCGGTGCGCGCGCCCTGGGCGGCGGAGGGGGCGCGGGACTTCGGGTTCGTCCGCTTCGAGCCCGGTGACGTGTTCGTGGAGCACTTCTGGAGGACGCGCTGGTACGCGGTCAAGGAGGTGTGGACCGGCGACGGCATCCTCAAGGGCTGGTACTGCGACATCACCCGCCCGGCCGTGGTCCGCGGGGACGAGATCGTGGTCGAGGACCTGGACCTGGACCTGTGGGTGTCGGCGGACGGGCAGTCCGTACTGCGGCTGGACGAGGACGAGTTCGCGTCGAGCGGGCTGGCGCAGAGCGACCCGGAGGCAGCGGCGCGGGCCGTACGGGCCCTGGACGCCCTCGACGACCAGGCCCGCACGCCGGAAGGCCTGGCCGCCCTGCTCACCTAGGGGGGCCGTATCTGTGGGCCCGCTTAGGCCTTCCTTAAGCGCACCCTAAGGATGCTCTCCGGGGGCCCGATCCGGGCCGGGCGGGCCGGGCGGCGGGCTAGCTTGGCGGGGCCAGGGAGAGTCGGTGCGGCGCCGGGCCCGACGGGGGGCGGCGCCGCGCCGGCCGGTTCCGCTGGCGCTCCCCCGCCTTGCGCCCGAAGGAGATCCGCCCATGCCCGCTCGCCGTGCCCGTACCGCCGTCCGTGTCGCCGCCGCCGGCTTCGCCCCGCTCGCGGTGGCCGCGTACGCCGCCGTGCCCGCGGCCGCCCACGGTTCGATGACGGACCCGGTCAGCCGGGTGGCGGCGTGTTACGCGGAAGGCCCCGAGGCACCGAAGTCGGCGGCGTGCAAGGCGGCCGTCGCGGCGGGCGGGCCGCAGGCGTTCTACGACTGGAACGCGGTGAACATCGCCAACGCGGCCGGCAAGAGCAGGTCGCTGATCCCGGACGGGCAGCTGTGCTCGGCGGGCAACGCCACGTACAAGGGGCTGGACCTGCCCCGCGCCGACTGGCCGGCCTCCCCGATGACCGCCGGGGCGCACACCTTCCGCTACAAGGGGACCGCCCCGCACAAGGGCTCCTTCGAGCTGTACGTGACGAAGGACGGCTACGACCCGTCCAAGCCGCTGAAGTGGTCCGACCTGGAGCCCGCGCCGTTCGCGAAGGCCACCGACCCGGGCATGCAGAACGGCGACTACGTCTTCGGCGGGACGGTCCCCGAGAAGTCCGGCCGCCACCTGATCTACAGCGTCTGGCAGCGCTCGGACAGCCCGGAGGCCTTCTACACCTGCTCGGACGTGGTCTTCGGCAAGGACAGCGGCGGCGGCGCAGGCGGTACGGGGACCACCGCCCCGAGCGCGAAGCCCAGCACCGGGGCCGGCGCCAGCGCCTCCACCAAGCCCGTCGAGCCGCCCAAGGCCCCGACGGACCAGCAGATCTCCGACGGCGCGGACAAGTCCACGGTCGAGCACCACGGCCACGGCGACAACGACCCGAAGACGAACGGCCGGAGCGCCGCCTCCCCGGTCCCCGCCCCGCCGGCGGCCGCCTCCCCCTCGGCCGCGCCCTCACCGGCCGGCGGCACCGGCGGCGGCCTCGCCGAGACCGGCGGCAGCTCCGCGACCCCGGTGATCGCGATCGCCGGGGCCGGGGTGCTGGCGGCCGGAGCGGCGGTGCTGTTCGCCCTGGCCCGCCGCCGGGCGACCGGGGGCCCCTCCCGGCGGTAGCCGGGGAGGACCGGCCCGGCTACCGCCGGCGGGTACCGGGCGGGCCGCCCGCGCGTCAGTCGAAGACCGACGCGCAGGTGGTCCGTTCGGCGTGCGCGGGGTCGAGGGCGTTGAGCGCCTCGTGCCAGGCGATCCGGTCGGTCAGGCCGATGGCCACGTGCTCCGAGAGGTCCAGCGGGCACAGGTCCTGGAGGACGACGTTGCGCACCCCGGGCCCGTCCAGGAAGGCGCTCCGGTAGGGGGTGACCACCTCGTCGTACTGGGTGGCGATGACCGTGTACGCCACTCCGGGGACGGTGTCGCCGCCCGCGTTCAGCTTCTGCTGGAAGGCGGAGCCGGCGATCTGGTCGGCGAGCCCCGGGGTCGCGGTGCTGATCAGGTCCTGGGCGCCGGGGAAGTACGGGAGCAGCTGCGTGAGTCCCGACAGGGTGGTGCCGTGGTTGTCGGGGGCGAGGCCGACGAGGGCGTTGACCTCGGCGGCGCCGCCCAGGAACTTGAGGTAGTAGCGCGGCATCATGCCGCCCTGGGAGTGGCCGACGAGGTCGGCCTCGGCGGCGCCGGTGGAGGCCAGGACCTTGTCGACGAAGGCGTCGAGCTGTCCGGCGGACTTCTCGATGGGGCCGAGCCCGTTGAAGAGGGGCACGCCGGGCAGCTGGCCGTAGTCGAGGGAGTAGACGCAGTAGCCGCGGTGGACGAGGTAGGGCGCGAAACCGAGCCAGTTGTCGACGGAGTTGCCGAAGGTGCCGTGGACGAGGACGACGGGGCGGGGGTGTGCGGCGGACGGCTTGCAGGACCAGTTGTTCCAGCCGCTGCTGGGTGCGGTCGCGGCCTGGGCGGCGCCGGTGGGGGCGACGAGCGCGGCGGCGGTGAGGGTGAGGACGGCCAGCGGGCGGAGCAGGCGTCTCCAGGGCAGCATCGTGTGATCTCCTTGCAGGTCAAGGGGAAAAGCGTGGGGATTCGTCCCGTGATCCGGATCACATGGGGGGCTGCTGGCGCCAAATTACGGGCCGGTAGCAGGACTTGGAAGTTACGCGTCGGTAAAAACTCGCGTGTCGAGGATTCCTCCGGTACCGCTCAGGAACAATGGCCCCCCGACACGGACGTGAGGTGAGCGCGGCCATGCAGAGGCCCCCCGGAGCCGGCACCGCCCTGGCCGCCCCGCCCGCTCTGGCGGCCGACCCGCTGGTCGCGGCCGTCACCGGGGCCGCCGTACGCGTCCTGGCGCCGGAGGCGGAGCGGACCGCCGTGAGCGGGGTGCCCCGTACGCATCTGGACGCGCTCGCCGCCGCGGGCGCGTACGGGCTGGTCGGATACGAACCGGACCCGGCGCGCGGGCTCACGGCCCGTCAGGTGGTCCGGGAGGTGCACGAGGTGCTGGCGGCGGTGGACCCGTCGACCTGGTTCGTGTGGACCCAGCACGTCCCGGCCGCCAAGGCCCTGCTCCAGGCGTCCGGCCCTGCGGGGGCCGCCCTGCGCGCGAGCCTGCTGCCGGCCCTCGCCCGCGGTGAGCGGCGCGCCACCGCCGGCTTCGCCTTCCTGCGCCATCCGCGCCCGCCCGTCACGGCCGAGCGGGTCCCGGGCGGCTGGCGGCTCAGCGGGCGGATGCCGTGGGTGACGGGGTGGGGCCTGGCCGACACGCTGTTCGTCGGCGGCGTCACCCCGTCCGACGAGGCGGTCCTCGCCCTGCTCGACCGCAGCGCGGACGGCGGCGGCATCAGCTCCGTCGAAGGAGCCCCGCTGTGGGCGATGGCCGGTACGCACACGGCCCGCGTCGAGCTGCGGGACGTGCGCGTACCCGACGACCGGGTGGTGGGCCTGCTGCCGCGGGCCGACTGGATCCGGGACTACGACCTGGAGAACGCCGACGCGCAGCCGGCCGTCTTCGGCCAGCTGCGCGCCACCGCCGGGTTCCTCCTCCGGTCACCGCCGTACGAGGACCTCGGCCTGCGCCTGGCCGAGCGGACCGCCCGGCTGCGCGCCGAGGCCTACGCCCTGCGCGACGAGGTCCCGCGCGGGCAGCGCACCGGGGACCGCCTCGCCCTGCGGGCCGCCGCCCTGGACCTGGCCGTACGGGCGGCCGCGGCCTGCGTGGCGGTGGCGGGCGGCCGGGCGGTCCAGTACGGGCACACCGCCGGCCGGCTCTCCCGCGAGGCCCAGTTCCACCTGATCCAGGCCCAGACCACCCCGCTCCGCGCGGAGACGGTTCGGCTGATGCTGGACGGCGTCTGAGGGACCGCCGGGGCTGGGCGCGACCGACGCGGGGCGGACCGTGCCGGGCCCGAAGCGGGCGTTGGCGCGGTCGATGGCGGCCTCCACCGTCAGGCGGGACTCGCGGACGGGATCCAGCGTGAGCTGGCGGCTCACGCCCTCCGCGTCCGTGAGGTCCTCGGCGCGCAGCACCATGCCGGTCAGCCGGGCCCGTTGCAGGCCGGCCGCGTCCATCAGGCGGTACGCGAGGGTGCGCAGGTCCTCGTCGTGGGCGGAGGGCTCCACCAGCCGCCGGGACTTCTCCCACCGGGAGCCGCCCGCGAACTGCAGGGTCAGGGACAGGGACCGGGCGGCCTGGCGGCGTCCGCGCAGGGCGGCGCCGAGCCGGACCACCAGGCCGAGCAGCGCGGCCCGGGCGTGCGGGCCGTCCAGCTCCTGACGGGTGAAGCCGGTCCGGACGGCGGCCGAGGACGGCAGGTCCCGCGGGGTGACCGGGCGCGGGTCGATGCCGCGGGCCCGGTCGGCGGCGAGCCGGCCGGCCCGTTTGCCGAGGATCCGCTCGAGGACCCCGGGCGGGACGTGGGTGAGCGCCCCGACGGTGTGCAGCCCGTACCCGCGCAGCGCCTCGGCCTGCCGGGAGCCGAGCCCGTACAGCGCTTCCACCGGGAGGGGGTCCAGGAAGCCGGCCACCGCCTCCTGGGGCACGGCCAGGACCCCGCCGGGCCCCTGGACCCGGGCGGAGGCCATCGCCGCCACCGCCCAGGTGGCGGCGACCCCGATCCGGACGTCCGTGCCCAGCCGGGCCACCGCGCGCAGCCGGATCACCTCGGCGATGCGGGCGGGGCCGGCGCCGAAGTACCGCTGGGCGCCCCGGACCTGGACCAGGGCGGCCCGCGGCGGCAGGGCCTGGACGAGCGGGGAGAACTCGCGCAGCAGCTCCAGCACCTCGCGGTAGCCCTCCCCGGACAGGGCGGGGGCGCAGCGCAGGTGCAGGACGCCGGCGGTGGAGGCCGTGCCGGTGGCGGCGCGGGTGCCGGTCATCCCGCGCTCCCCGGGCTGGAGTGCCACAGCTTGCGGCCGGTCGCGGCGCGCTCCCCGGGCGGCTGGAGGTCGGCCCACGGGTTCATCTCGTAGCCGTTCGGGAGGTGGATGCGGCGGCCGGTGTCGGCGGTGCCGCCGGCCTGGGGCTCCGCGAGCCTGGCCGTGGCCGCCTCCAGGCCGCTGTGCTCGCGCAGCTCCACCAGCTCGGCGAGGTTCCAGGCGGCGGCCCCGACCACGCTGAGGCTCTGCGGGCCGCGCCGCTGCACGACCCCTCGCACCAGCAGCAGGAAGGAGTGGAAGACGGTGTGCGCGCAGGCCTCCTGGCTGTCGTCGAAGAAGGCCAGGTCGACCAGACCGGTGCCGTCGTCGAGGGTGGTGAAGATGACCCGCTTGCCCGAACGGATCGGCGGGGTCTGGGTGGCCGCCTTGGCGCCCGCGACGAGTACGGTCCGGCCGTGCTCGGTGTCCCGCAGGCGGCGGGCCGGGGTCACGCCCAGCTCGGTGAGGAAGGCCTGGTGGTCGTCCATCAGGTGGCGGGAGGCGTCCATGCCGAGGACGCCGAGTTCGGCGCTGAGCCGCTCGGCCTCGGTCAGGTCGGGCAGCCCGACGGTGGCAGTGGACCGCCCGCCGCCGAGGGGCAGTTGGGCCGCGCCCCGGCCTCCGGCGCGGCTGCCGGCACCGCCGCCGCCCTGGCCGCCGCCACGGCCGCCGAGGACTCCGGCGGCGCGCTGGGCGCCGTGCAGCTCCGCCAAGTGCAGCAGCAGGTCACGGCGGTTCGCGCCGAAGGCGTCCAACGCCCCGACCTGGGCCAGCCGTTCGGCGACCGGGCGGCCCGGGTGGGCGCGGTCCCAGAAGTCGCGCAGGGAGGCGTACGGCTGGCCGGCCTCGATCCGGCGGGACTCGGCTTCGCTGATGCCGTGGACGTCGGCCAGCGCGAGCCGCAGGCCCCACCGGCCCGGCCCCGACCCGTCCGCACCATCGGACACCAGTTCGATGCGGTGGGCGGCCGCCGAGCGGTTCACGTCCAGCGGCAGCACCGGCACGCCCCGCCGCCGGGCGTCCGCCAGCAGCAGCCGCTTGGGGTACATCCCGGGGTCGTGGGTGAGCAGCCCGGCGTAGAAGGCCGCCGGATGGTGGGCCTTCAGCCACGCCGACTGGTAGGTGGGCACGGCGAAGGCCACGGCGTGCGCCTTGCAGAAGCCGTAGCTGCCGAAGGCCTCGACGATCTCCCAGGTGCGGGCGATCACCTCCGGCGCGTAGCCGCGCCCGGCCGCCGCCGCCGCGAACCAGGCCTTGATCCGGCCCTGGGACTCCGGGTCGGAGAGCCCGCGCCGCACCCGGTCGGCCTCGTCCCGCCCGCAGCCGGTCATGACGTGCACGATCTCGATGACCTGCTCGTGGAAGACCACCACCCCGTACGTCTCGCGCAGCGCGTCGGCGAGGTCCGGGTGCGGGAAGCGGACCGGGGCCCGCCCGTGCCGTGCCTCGATGAACGGGCGCACCATGTCGGCGGCCACCGGTCCGGGCCGGAAGAGGGAGATGTCGACGACCAGGTCGTGGAAGGTCGACGGCTGGAGCCGGCCCACCAGGTCGCGCTGGCCGGGGGACTCGATCTGGAAGCAGCCCAGCGTCTCGGCGGAGCGGATCAGTTCGTACGTCGGCCCGTCGCCCGGGGGCACCTGCGCGGGGTCGTCCAGGTCGAGCTCGCGGCCCGTCGCCCGGCGCAGCTCCGTGACCGCGTGCGCCATCGCGGACTGCATGCGCACGCCCAGCACGTCGAGTTTGAGCAGCCCGAGGTCCTCCACGTCGTCCTTGTCGAACTGGGACATCGGGAAGCCCTCGCCGCTGGTGGGCACCACCGGGGTGCGCGCGAGCAGCGAGGCGTCGGAGAGCAGTACCCCGCACGGGTGCATGGCGGTCCCGCGCGGCAGGGCGTCCAGCGCCTCGACGAGCTCCCACAGCCGCCCGTGCTCCTCCTCCCGCAGGCCGCGCAGTTCGGGCAGCTCGGCCAGGGCGGCGCGGGCGTCGCGGGCGCGGACGTGCGGGAAGGCCTTGGCGAGCCGGTCGACGGCGGCCGGGTCCATGGACAGGGCGGCGCCGACGTCGCGGATGGCGTGGCGGACCCGGTAGGTCTCGGGCATGGCGACGGTCGCGACGCGCTCGGCGCCGAAGCGGCCGATGATCCGCCGGTAGACCTCCAGCCGGCGGGCGGACTCCACGTCGATGTCGATGTCGGGCAGCACGCGGCGGCGCTTGGAAAGGAAGCGCTCCATCAGCAGGCCGTGCTCGACGGGGTCGGCGTGCGCGATGCCGAGGAGGTGGTTGACGAGGGAGCCCGCGCCGGAGCCGCGGGCGGCCACCCGGATGCCCATCCCGCGCACGTCGTCCACGACCTGGGCGACCGTCAGGAAGTACGAGGCGTAGCCGTGGTGGGCGATGATGTCGAGCTCCTCCTCCATCCGGTCCCAGTACGTGCGCCGGCCGGCGTAGCCGCGCAGCACCATGCCGGCCGCCGCGCGGGAGGCGAGCACCCGCTGGGCGGTGCGGTGGGCGGCGCCGACGAGGCGGGCCTCGGGGAAGTGCACGGAGCCCATGCCGAGGTCGTCCTCGGGGTCCACGGAGCAGGCCTCGGCGGTCTCCCGGGTCCGCGCGAGCAGCCGCCGGGCGTCGGCGGCGCGCAGCCCGGCCGCCTCGGCGATCCGCTCGGCGGCCTCGGCCATGGCGTCGGGGTCCTTGAGCCACCGCTCGCCGGTGTCGAGGGCGCCCCGGGGGTCGACGGGGACGAGCCGGCGGGCGGCGTCGAGGACGTCGGCGACGGGGCCCTGGCCGGGGTCGGCGTACCGGACGGCGTTGGTCAGCACGGCCGTGACGCCCTGCTCGGCGGCGAAGCCGACGGTACGGGCGGCCAGGCGCAGCGAGCCGGGGCCGGTGCCGGTGCGGCCGTGGTGGACGGCCTCCAGGCGCAGGGCGTCCCCGTAGACCTCCCGCCAGGGCGCGAGCAGCCGGGCCGCCCGGTCGGGGCGGCCCGCGGCGAGCGCCCGGCCCACCTCGGAGCCGGGGCCGAGCAGGACGAACACCCCGTCGCCGCGCAGCGCCTCCCAGGGCAGTACGGGCCGGCCGGGGCCCGGGGCGCCGGGCGCGAACCCGTTCCCGGCCCACCCGGAGCCCACGGGCGCCGTACCAGTCGCAGCCGGCCGGGAGCTTGCGGGCCTGGACGCTGTAGTCGGCGCAGACCAGCAGCTGGACGAGCTTCACC
>NZ_JBEZKZ010000035.1:0-71103 GCF_040651895.1 Streptomyces sp. NPDC048352 | reverse complement strand
GGGGGGGCCGCCCCCCTACCGGGGGGCCCGGGCGCGGCGGCCGCCCCGCCCGCGACCCGCTGCGGCGCTACGGCCCTACGGCTCGTCAGGTCACACGGCGGTGAGACCGCCGGCCTCGCGCCCGGTCCCGGCGTCCTGCCGGTGCTTGCCCTTCGGCGACGCACCGGGCGCCGGCTGCTCCTGGGTGCCCCTCTTCTGCGGCGTCTTCTGCGGCGCCTTCTGCGTGCCCCGCTTCTCCTGGTTCCGGTCCTTCTTGGCCATGGCCACTCCCTTCGTCGGCGTGCGGGCGGCACCGGTGTGCCGCCCCAGCCATGGCCTCACGACTCGTGCGGGCCCGCATCCCGGCACGCCCATCCGGCCCTGCCGTCGAGCGGTCCGCCCGGGCCCCGGGGCGACGGGAACCGGCCGAAGACGTCCGCGGAGCGGTGGCCGGGCGACCGGCGCGCTACCCTCCGCCCATGTTTGACATAGACATGCCACACGCGGGGCGCCGGACCGCCCGCGCCCGGCGCGCGCGAAGAGCAGGACTCCCCCTGCTCCTCTGCCTGTTCCTACTGGCCCTCCTCGGCCCCCCGAGCGCCGCCGCCGCGGACGCGCCGACGGCGGACGCCGCCGCCGTCGCCCGCTGGGGCGACCGCCGCCTCGACGAGGTCGCCTTCCTCGCCACCCACAACTCCTTCACCAACTACGAGGACTCCCGCTGGACTTCGGTGAACCAGTCCGAGTCGGTGCGCGCCCAGCTCGACAACGGGGTCCGCGGTCTGAGCCTGGACACCCACTGGTACGAGCACAGCACCTGGCTGTGCGTCATCAGCTTCGGCAGCGACTGCTACCCCAGCGACGTGTACCTGTGCCACGGCGACTGCAAGACCTTCGCGGGCGCCACGTACGCACTGCCGCGGCAGTCCTTCCACGGCACGATGCAGACCGTGGTGAACTTCCTCGCCGCCGACCCGCAGGAGGTCGTCACCGTCTTCCTGGAGGACTACGTGAGTGCCGAGCAGCTGCGGCAGTCCCTCGACCGCGTCCGCGGGATGGACGAGCTGCTGTTCCGGCCCGACGCATGGGGCGTACGGCAGAACGGATGGCCGAAGGTGGCCGACCTGGTGACCGCCGGCAAGCGTCTGCTGGTCTTCTCCGACCGCTCCGACCGCGAGCACCTCGGCGTCATGTACGACCGGTCGTGGACGGTGAGCAACTACTGGAGCCTCGGTGACCTCGGCAACGACCTGGCGTGCGTCAGCCGCTGGCCCGACGTACCCCTGGACCGCCAGGAGCCGGGCTTCAGGCGGCTGTTCACGATGAGCCACCACCGCAACGTGCCCACCGTCCTCACGGCGGCCCTGGACAACGGCGCCAAGCTCAGGAACCGCGTCGCCGAGCAGTGCCGGACCGCGGCCGGGGGACGCAGCCCGAACTTCGTCTCCGTCGACTTCCACCGCCTGTCCGACGGCAGCGGCCACACCCCCGCCTCGATCGTCGCGGAGCTCGACGCCGGCCGGTGACCGGAGGGAGCCGAAGGGGTACCGATGGGTCCGGCGGCGGCCCCGCTTGCGCGTGGCGGCCCGCGGGGAGGCCGATTGCGGGAATGCTGAAGGCATGAACGTCTCCCCCTCCCCCTCCGCCGCGTCCGGCGGCCGGGCACCGACGATCGGGGTCGAGGAGGAGTTCTTCCTCGTCGACCCCCGGACGCGCCTCATCGTTCCCGCCGGCCCCAGGGTCGCCGCCCGCGCTGCCGGGGCGGTCGGCGACCTGGTGACGAAGGAGTTCGCGCTGTGCCAGGTCGAGGGCCGCACACCGCCGTGCGGGTCGGCGCGAGAGCTGCGCCAGGAGCTCGAGCGGGTACGCGGGGCGCTGGTCACGGCCGCCCGCGAGGAGGGAGTGCGGCTGTGCGCCTCGGGCACGGCGGTGCTCCAGGGCCCCGGGCCGGCGGAGGTGGCCGACCATCCCCGCTACCGTGCGGGCACCCTCCAGTACCGCAGCATGCTGGACGACTTCGCCATCAGCGCGCTCCACGTCCACGTCCACCTGCCCGACCGCGAGCTCGCCGTCCTGACGGGCAACCACCTGCGGCCCTGGCTGCCGCTGCTCATCGCGCTGAGCGCGAACTCGCCGTACCACCGGGGGTGCGACACCGGCTACGCCAGCTGGCGTGCGGTGATCCGCAGCCGTTTCCCGTGCCTGGGGCCGCCGCCGCACGCGGCGTCGTGGCAGGAGCACGAGCGGCTGGCCGTGCTCATCGCCGACACCGAGGCGATGCTGGACGCGGGCATGCCGTTCTGGGACCTGCGCCCCAATCCCCGGCTGCCCACCCTGGAGATCCGTGCGATGGACGTACTGCAGGACCTCGACGACACCGTCGCCGTCGCCGTGCTCCTGCGCGCCCTGGTCGTCACGGCGGCCGCCGCGGCCGAGGGCGGCGATCCGGGGCCGGCGTGGGAGGGCGAGGTGCTGCGCGCGGCCTGCTGGCGGGCGGCCCGCGACGGGTGGAGCGGCGACGGCTTCGACGCACGGACGGGCCTCATGCGACCGCTCCACCAGCTCGCCGGCGAGCTGGTGGACTTCGTACGCCCGGCCCTGGAGGACTTCGGAGACCTGGAGGAGGTCACGGCCCTGTTCCGGCGCCTGACCGAGCGCGGCGACGGGGCGACGCGGCAGCGGGCCGCGGCGACGGGCGGGAGCGGCACGGCAGCGGTGGTCGACGGGCTCGTGTCCGCCACGGCCGGGTCGTACGGCGGGCAGGGCTGAGGTCAGCGGGCGGCGAGGGTGGTGACCAGGACGTCCCGGTGGCCCGGGCGGCCGGCATCCTCCGGAAGGACCGGTGAGACGGCGTGCCACGTCGCCTCGTCGTCGCTCAGCAGCAGGGCCCCGGGCTCGCCGAGGGTCGTCGCCGCGATCTCCCGGCCGTCCGCGTCGTAGACGGTGCTCCGGCCGCCGATGACGTTCTCCCGGGCGATGAGCAGGGAGCTCACCAGCGTGACGCCGTCCTTGTGGCGTCCCTCGGGGGTGGGCTGGCCCGCGCTGTCCGCCTGTGCGACCACCCGGAAGGGATGCACGCTGACCGTCCACTCCGGCGCGTCGGTCAGGCCGGCGGCGACCCCGCCGAGCATCCGGATCAGCGCCTCCAGCAGCGGTTCGCCCCGGAACCGCTCCGTGAGCGGCTCGAAGCGGCGGTCGACGTCGACGTAGAGGGGATTGCTGTCCTGAGGCTGGACGAACACGTCGTGGGGCAGCGCGGAGACCTCCCCGGACCGCGTGAGAAGGAACCGGCCGAAGCGGCGCAGCCGCCGCGTCCCGGCCTGCGCCGCGTACGCGTCGGGCGCCAGGTCCTCCCAGTGCGCGGCGAAGCGCCGCCACACGCCGGGGTCCTGGCCCAGGCACCGTGAGACGGCCGCCGGGTCCATCAGGTGCCAGCCGTCCGCGGCGACGGCGCCGCGTGCCCGTACGAGCAGGTGGCGGGGATCGTCCGCAGCCGGGGCCCGTCCGCTGCCGGATGTGCCCTCGCGCAGATCCGAGGGGGCGCTGCCGTGTACGTCCATGCGTCCCATACTGTGGCCGGCCCGGGCGCACGGCATCCGCTGCGCGGCGTCCGGAGCGCGTCCCGGGGCGCGTACGGACGTGCGCCGGCAGGCCGGATGCGCCGCCGCACCGGCCGGCAGCGGCGAAAGTGGCGCTGCGCGCATGGGCGTGGCGTAAGTGGAAATGCGCCGGGCATGAAACCCACACCGACCCCAGAACACGGTGAGGACCGCCGGCCGTCGGACGCTGGTCGCGACGAGGCCGTCGGTCCCGACAGGCAGGTCGAGGAGCGCGCGCCGGACCGGCTTTCGCAGATGCCCAAGCGGTCGTGGATGGCAGTGCTGCGCGGCACGCTGAAGGAGTTCAGGGACGACGAGCTGGCGGACCGGGCCGCGGCGCTGACCTACTACGGGGTGCTGGCCCTCTTCCCGGCACTGCTGGTGCTCGTGTCGCTGCTGGGGATCGCGGGCGAGTCGGCCACCCGACAGGTGCTGGACAACCTCCAGCGGCTCACCCCCGGTGCGGCGCGGGACGTGATCAGCAACGCGATCCACCAGTTGCAGGGCAACAGCGGGATCGGGTCCCTCCTCGCCGTCGTCGGACTGCTCGTGGCCGTCTGGTCCGCCTCCGGCTACGTCGCCGCCTTCATCCGGGCCTCCAACGCCGTCTACGACATGCCGGAAGGACGCCCGGTGTGGAAGGTCCTGCCGCTGCGGCTGGCCCTGACCGTGGCGCTGATGGTCCTCGCCGTCGCCAGTGCCCTGATCGTCGTCTTCACCGGCGGCCTCGCCCGGCAGGCGGGGACCGCCCTCGGCGTGGGCGACACCGGGATGACGGTGTGGTCGATCGCGAAGTGGCCGGTCCTGGTACTGCTCGTCACCACCATGATCGCCCTGCTGTACTGGGCCGCGCCGAACGCCAAGGGCCGCGGCTTCCGCTGGGTGAGCCCGGGGAGTTTCCTCGCGATGGTGATCTGGATGATCGCCTCGGCCGGTTTCGCTTTCTACGTCGCGAACTTCGGCTCCTACAACAAGACGTACGGCACCTTGGCGGGCGTGGTCATCTTCCTGATCTGGCTGTGGATCACCAACCTCGCCATCCTGCTCGGCCTGGAGTTCGACGCCGAGCTGGTCCGCCAGCGCGCCATCGTGGGCGGCCACCCCGAGGACGCGGAACCCTACGTCGAGCCCCGCGACACGCGGAAGTGGACTGATGAGGACCGCCGCCGCCTGGAATGACCACGGCGGGGTATGCGCGCCCGGAGCACGGCGGCGCCGGACCGTCCGGACGGAGCGGAATCGGAAGCGACGGACGGAGGCAGCGGACCCAGGGCCGCCACCGTGCACCACCTGAGCAGGACGGCCACAAGGAGGAAGGTGAGGATTCCATGAGCGGCGTTGGACACCACCAGGGCCCCGGCAGCGCCAGAACCGAGGAATCAGTGGGTGAGCTGGTCTCCCGCGCTTCGCAGCAGATCTCGGAACTGGTGCGCGAGGAGATGCAGCTGGCGCGGGCCGAGATGACCCGCAAGGGCAAGCGCTTCGGGGTGGGCGGCGGCCTGTTCGGCGGCGCCGGCCTCCTCGGCCTCCTGGCCGCCCAGGCCCTGGTCGGCGCCGGGATCGCGGCCCTGTCCCTGCTGCTGCCGGTCTGGGCGTCGGCGCTGATCGTCGCCGCCCTGCTCGCGGCGGTGGCGGCGGTTCTGGCCGCGGGAGGCAAGAAGCAGATCGCCCGGGCCGGCAGCCCCGCCCCGGAACAGACCATCGACAGCGTCAAGGCCGACGTGGCCGAGATCAAGGAGCGTGCACACCGATGACACACCAGCCACCGGGCGAGGAATCCACGCCGACTCCCGAGGAACTGCGCGAGAAGGTCGAGCGCACCCGCGACGAACTCGGCCAGACCGTCGAGGCACTGGCGGCCAAGGCCGACGTCAAGGCCCAGGCCAAGGAGAAGGCGGCCGAGATCAAGGAGCAGGCCGCGGAGAAGGCGGCCGAGATCAAGGAGCAGGCCGCCGAGAAGGCGACCCACGTCACCGACCAGATCCGGGAGAAGGCCGCGCACGCCGCGCAGCTGGTCAAGGACAAGGCGCCGGATCCGGTCCTCGACAAGGCCTCCCACGCCGCCGCCCAGATCCGCGACACCGCCGCCCGCGCCGGGCACATGGCCGCGGAGAAGGCCCCCGAACCGGTCCGCGAGAAGGCGGAGACGGCAGCGGCCATGGCGCGGGCCAACCGCACTCCGCTGCTGGCCGCGGCCGGGGCCCTCGTCGTCTTCCTGCTCCTGCGCCGCAGCCGGAGGCGCCGGTGAAGGCGTCCAAGATCGCTTACAAGCCGGTCGGGCTGACGCTCGGTGCCCTCAGCGGCCTGATCGCCGGCGCGGCCTTCAAGCAGGCGTGGAAGATGATCGGCCACGACGACGACGCCCCCGACGCCACCGACGAGGACCGCACCTGGCAGGAGATCCTGCTCGCCGCAGCCCTGCAGGGCGCGGTGTTCGCCGTCGTCAAGGCCGCCGTGGACCGAGGCGGAGCCGTCGCCACCCGGCGCCTGACCGGTACCTGGCCCGGCTGACCGGCACCTGGCGGCTGAACCGTCAGCGCGGCGCCGGCCCCCTCGGCCGGCGCCGCGCCGTCGCCCGGGCGGGGCGTCGGCCGGTCGGGCCGGGCGCCGGCCGGTCGGGCTCCGGATGGCGGGCGGTCACAGGTGGGACATGCCGAACGCCGACAGGAACCCCACCACGGTGACCAGCCCCGTCAGGAGATGAACCCTGCTGTACGCCTCCGGGATCATCGTGTCCGCGATCATCGCCAGGATCGCCCCGCCGGCCACCGCCGTGATCACCGCCATCACCGCCTCCGACGCGCCGCCCAGCAACGCGTACCCGGCCAGTGCGGCCAGCCCGCTGACGACGGCGATGCCGCCCCACAGCGCGAACACGTAGCCGCGGCCGCGTCCGGCACCGCGCATGCCCGCGGCACTGGCGAGGCCCTCGGGCAGATTGCTGATGAACACCGCCCCCACCGTCGCCACCCCCAGCTGCCCGCCTCCCAGCAGGCTCGTGCCGATGACGATCGATTCCGGGACGCCGTCCAGCAGCGCCCCGAGCGCGATGGCGTTCCCCGACCCGGGCGCTTCGGACTCGGACGGCTGCTGTTCCCCGGAGCGCTTGCGGTGCTGGGCCCCCCGTCGCGCCAGCAGCGCGTTGGCCCCGGAGTACACGGCGGCGCCGCCGACCGCCCCCGCCACCACCGGCCCCATGCCGGCGCGCTCGTACGCCTCGGCGATCAGCTCGAACGACACCGCGGCCATCAGGACACGGGCGGGACCCGCACGAACGAGCCGACGGCCGCGCCCACCAGCAGAGCCGCGCCCGCGAAGAGCCCCCAGCCGCCCGCAATCAACGCTCCGGCCACGACCGCCCCTCTCCACGCTCCCGACAGATGCACCACGTGTACCCGTCCGGCGGGCAAACACCGACCGCCGGACTACGGCCGCCGTGCGGGGACGGGCCGGAGTGCGGGCCAGCGTACGAGCATGCGCCGGCGCAGGTCGGCGGTGAGGCCGCTGACACCGCCGAGGGAGGCGTCAGCGGCGGTCATCCGGCTGACGACCCCGAGCCGGTGCACGAGCCGTTCCCTGGCGGACGCCGTACCCCACGTCCAGTCCCGGTCCGCAAGCCGGTCCAGGTGGTCGGTACCGTCACGGCGCGCCCGCTCGACCAGGGCGTCGCCTCGGAGCAGCCAGCCGGCACATGCGTCGGCGAGGCCCTCCTGGAGTGCGCACCCGGTCGCGGCGCGCCACGCCGTGCGGTACGCGCCCTCCGCGCGTTCCAGCAGCGGCGCCGGCGCGGAGGTGACGCACCAGCAGGTGGGGAACCCGACGCGCAGGTAGGCCAGCTCCATCAGGCCGCTGCCCAGGGACGCCTGCTCGAAGTCGATGAACCTGACCCCCGCGGCGGTGTGGAGGTCGTTGCCGGGACACGGGTCGCCGTGGAGAAGGGCGTGCCCGGGAGCTCGGCCGAGCCGCTGCACGAGCTCGCGGAGTTCACCGGGTACACCGGGCGCGACGGGGACCTCCAGCGCGTCCGCCAGCCCGAGGAAGGAGTCGGCGTCGGCCTGGGCGGGGCCCTGCCATCGGGGGAGCACCCCGGCGTCCTCGGGGCCGGCGGACGCGTGCAACCGGGCCAGCGTGCCCGCGTAGTCGACGATCCAGTCCCCGGAGGGGCGCCGGTGGTCCAGGTGCTCCAGCACCAGGACGCGCTCGCCGGGATCGGTGGCCAGCAGCGCGGGTACCACGGGCGGCCGGGCCCGGGCGGCGAGTCCGAGGGCGGCCACCTCGCGGGCGTACCGCTCGTCGGCACCGGGGCCGGCGACGAGCTGCTTCACCACCGCGGTCGTCGTCGGCAGCTCGACGCGCCAGACGCGCGAGCGCGGGCTGCTGCCCAGTCTGCGGGAGCGCCCGGGCGTTCCCAGCGCTGCCCGCAACCCGTCCCCGAACGGCAGTCGCGGCCACATGGGCTCATCCTGCCACGCATGCCCGCGTCGGGCCGGGCGGTTCCCCGTATGACCGCCCGTCAGCCGACGCTCCCGACGGGTGGTCAGCTCCCTTTCGAACAGTGCTCGACGTGCGGGCGACCGGCCTGCGACGATGCCGTCATGACGCAGATCATCAAGGGGGGCAATCTGCCCGTGTCCGGCGAGCCCATGCGGGTCGCCGTCGTCCGCGGCGCGACCGGGCCCGGTGTGCCCGAGATCGACCCGGCGGCGCTGCTGCTGGACGACAGCGGCCGGGTACGCGGCCGCAGCGACCTCATCTTCTACAACCAGCGCGCCCACGCCACCAGCGCCGTCGAACTCCTCGGCAACGCCCGGGGCGAGGACGGGCGGACGGCGGACTGGCTGGAGATCGACCCCGCCCGGGTCGAGCCGGAGGTGGACCGGATCGTCATCGCGGCCTCCGCCGAGGCCGGCACCTTCGGCGACGTCCCCGGGCTGTACGTGGAAGCCGTCAGCCGGCGGACGGGCGAGCGGATGGCGGTGTACTCGGTCGACGAGGACGACGCGTCGACCGAGACCGCGTACGTGCTGGGCGAGTTCTACCGCCGGGCCGGCGGCTGGAAGTTCCGCGCCGTCGGGCAGGGGTACGAGGCGGGGCTTCCGGGCCTCGCCGCGGACTACGGTTTCACGGTGGAGGAGGAAGAGCCGGAGACCGAGCCGGCCGCCGTGCCGCCGCCCGCGCCCGCGCTGCCCGAGCCTCCCCCGCCCGCCCCGCCGCTTCCCGCGGCGGAGCCCGCCGCGGCGGCGGCTCCGGTCCGGCCCGAGCCGGTCGTACCGGCGGCCCCCGCGGCCGCCCCCGTGCCGCCCGGAACTCCCGTTTCCAAGACCGGCGCACCGCTGCTGGGCACCATCACGACGCGCCTGAACCACCTCCCCACCGACTTCGGGCCGGACTTCCCCGTCTTCTCGCAGGAGGGCAGGGGGGAGGACATGGTCCGGGTGGACGCCCCCATACCCGCCGGTCTCGTGGTGGTGGACGTGGCCAGGGCGGGGCAGGGCCGCATCGAGATCACGGCGCTGAACCACCGCAACCGCGACCGGTCCCCGTCGGTCCTCTACAGCCGGCTCGAGGAGTTCACCGGGCGCGGCGTCGTGGACCACGACGGCAACGGACCGCTGCGGCTGCGGGTGAAGGCCGAGGGCGAGTGGAAGATCACCGTGAGTCCGGTTTCGGTGCTGCGGGACGTCAGCGAGCGCGTCGAGGGCGTCGGCCCCGACGTCCTGGCGTACGCGGGCCCTGCCGTCGACCTCGCCATCCGGCACCGAAACAGCAGGGACGAGGCCTGGTTCCAGCTCGACTCCGTCAGGCGCAGCGCCTCGTCCCGCCGGCTGTACAGCGGGTACAAGTCGGGGCGGAGCACGGTGGCGCTGACGCGCGGGGCGCGGCTGCTGGTCGTCAGGTGCGACAGCCCCTGGTCCATCACCCCGCGGGAGGTCGCCCCCCACCACAACCGGAAGGAGGGCGAGATCCCTCCCTTCTGGAAGCGCCTGCGCTGACCTGCGACGGACCCGGCCGGGAACCGGCCTAGCGGCGGCCCACGCGCCGTATGGCGCGGTGGACCCTGCCGCTGCGCTCGTGGCGCAGCCGGGAGTGCCGGTCCAGTTCCTCCATGAGTCGCTGGGACCGCTTGTCGACGTCGAGTTCGTCCAGCACCCGGTCCACGTCGGCGAGCAGGGCGCCGTGCAGCTGCCACTGGGCCGGGGAGGTGTGCAGCTGCTCCAGCAGCAGGCGTGCCAGCAGGTCCCGGGCCTCCCGCGCCATCCCCAGCTCCCGCGTGAGCCGCTCCTCCTGCTCCTCCGCGTTCGTGGTGACCTGCGCGGTGATCAGCCGGGAGAAGCTGTGCACGGCGAGCGCCATGTGGCCGAACAGGTCCTGGAGGGCCTCGGTCACCGCCGGTGAGAACAGCGGCTCGTCCGCGCGGGCCCTGGCCAGGTCGGTGAGCGCCCGGGCCGAGACGCGCAGCACGACCGCGCAGATCTCGAGCGTGTCCAGGCCCGTGCGCAGGACGAGGCGGAACATCAGTCCCTCTTCCCGCACACGGGGGTTCATCCGCAGGCTGTCCTCCGCCTGGCGCAGCGCGGCGTCGACTCCGGCGATGTCGTTGTCGAGCCGGCGTGCCTCGTGCAGGCGGACGGCGGCCTCGGCGACGGTGGTGCGGCCGGTGAGCTCGTCCGACATGCCGGTCATCAGCGCGGCCATCCGGGCGGCGAGGTCGTCGATCGCCCGGCTGGCGGGCTCCACCCAGACGGGCGGGGCGAACAGGAGGTTGAAGCCCAGCCCCACCACCGCGCCGATCAGCGTCTCCAGCACCCGGTCCCAGGCGGTGTCCGCCACCCGGGTGACGCCGAGGACCAGCATCGCGCTGATCGCCACCTCCGGGACGAACTCGTCGACGCGGACGAGGTGTCCGACCACCAGTGAGGCGAGGATGACCAGCCCGAGGCTCCACCAGGTCAGGCCCACGAGGGCGCTGAAGCCGATCGCGATCAGCACCCCGGCCACGACCGAGTTCACGCGGCGCACGCCCGTGGTGAGCGTGGAGTACAGGGTGACCTGGACCACGAGGAGGGCGGTGAGCGGGGCCGTCAGGGGTGCGGGCTCGTTGCTGAGCTGGAGCGCGACGACGTACGACACGACGGCGGCCCCGGTGGAGCGGACGCTCTGCACCACCACGGGGTCCCGCCGCCGGGACAGCAGCTTGTGCGGGAGGTGACGGAAGGGAAAGAAGGGACGTGCGAGTTGGGGCATAGCTCGCCTGTTCCCCGTCGGCCGCCAAGATCACCCCCTGGTCAACCCGATGCCACACGCAGCCGCTTCGGGGGATTTTCCCGCCGTCGCGCGATGTGCCCGGTGTGGGCGGGGACGAGCCGCCACACTGGCGGCGTGAGGATCGCCATCATGACAGCAGGGTCGCGGGGGGACGTCGCACCGTACACGGGGCTGGGGGCCGGGCTGGCCCGGGCCGGACACGACGTCACCCTGGTGACCCACGCCGTGTTCGAGCCGCTGCTGGCCGGGTCGGGAGTGCGCTTCCAGGCCGTGCCCGGGGATCCGCGGGCCGAGTTGCACTCGACGCGTGGGCAGGGCCTGCACCGGAGCCGGAACGGGGCCGCGAAGCTGTTGCGGGCCGTCGCGCTGGCCCGGCGCATCGCCCCGGAGATGACGCACTCGCTGGTGCGCGCGGCGCGCGACGCCGACGTCGTCCTGGCCGGAGGGACCGTCGCGCCGCTGGCCTGCGCCATCGCCGCGGGCGTCTCCCGGCCCAGCATGGGCCTCTTCCTCCAGCCGCTGCACGGGACCCGCGAGTTCCCGCCCCCGATGCTCGGAACCCGCTCCCTGGGCCCGCTGGGCAACCGGATGGGCGGGCACGCCGTCGCCGCGGCCGTCGACAGCGTCTTCACCGGGGCCGCGCGGGCCCTGGCCACCGAGCACAGCCTCCCGGCGAGCCGTCTGCCCTCCGCCCGGCGGGCCCGCGAGCGGCAGGGCTGGCCCGTGTGGCACGGCTTCAGCGAGCTGGTGGTTCCCCGGCCCCGCGACTGGCGTCCCGGGCTGGAGGTCTGCGGGTACTGGTGGCCCCACGACAGCGTGAGCCGGCTCCCGCGGGAACTGGAGGACTTCCTCGGAGCCGGACCCGCCCCGGTGTACGTGGGCCTCGGCAGCGCCACCACGCCCGACCCCCGGCGGGTCAGCGCCCACATCGTCACCGCCCTGCGCGCCGCGGGCCTGCGCGGCGTGATCCAGCACGGGTGGGCCGGGTTGTCCGCCGACCAGGACGACATGATCACCATCGGGGACGTCCCGCACTCCCTGCTCTTCCCCCGGATGGCGGCCGTCGTCCACCACGCCGGAGCCGGTACCACCGGCGCGGCCCTGCGCGCGGGCGTTCCCTGCGTCCCCGTCCCCGTCCAGTTCGACGCCTCCTTCTGGGCCTCCCGGCTCGTGGACCTCGGCACCGCACCCGGGGCGGTGCCCTTGCGCCGCCTCGACGCCGACACCCTCGGCTCCGCGCTGCGACGGGTCACGGCCGACCCCTCCTACCGCGAACGCGCCCGGCACATCGCCCGGCGACTGGCCGCGGAGGACGGCGTCGCTCCCGTCGCCGCCGCGCTCGAACGGCTGGTCCGCCCCTGAGCGAGTCCGGCCTCGGCCCTTCCCCGGCGCCCGTTGGGCCGTGCCGGTCATCGTCCCCGGCCGTTCGGGGGAGCCACGGCCGCGTCCGGCGCTCCCCGCAGCCGGGCGCGGGCTCCCCTGAGCGGAAACGAGGGAGAGACACGATGCCGCTCTACCTGTCGAGGTTCAGCTACACCCCGCAGACCTGGGCCCGGCTGACCGGCCACCCCGAGGACCGCGCGAAGGCCGCCCGGACCTACATCGAGTCCGTCGGCGGGAAGCTCCACGGCTTCTGGTACGCCTTCGGCACGCACGACGGCTACAACCTGTGGGAAGCCCCGGACAACGTGTCCATGGCGGCGGTCGCGCTCGCGATCAGCGGAGGGGGTGCGCTCAGCTCGTTCGAGACGACGGTGCTCCTGACCGTCGAGGAGACGCTGGACGCCCTGCGCGCGGCCGAGGGGGTCCGGTACCGGGCTCCCGGCGCGGAGCACTGAGCCCCGGCCGGTGCGGGGGTGCCCGGCGCACCGGACAGCCCCGCCGTCCCGGCGGCTCCCTCCCCCGGTGCGGGTGCCGGTGCCGTTCATCCCCCCTTGGGGGCCGCGGTCAGCACGGCCGCCGCGACCGGCTCGTCGCCGCCGTTGAGGGTGTTCACCACCGTGTCGGTGTCGGTGCTGATCACCGTGACGGTGTCCGCCGCGGAGTTGGTCACGTACGCGCGGCCGGCTGCCGGGTCCACCGCCACCCGGGCCGGCTCGTCGCCCACGGGGAGGGTGGCGACCACCGCGTCGGTGGCGGTGTCGAGCACCGTCACCGTGTCGTCGTCGGCGTTCACCACGTAGGCGCGGGCGCGGCCCGGGTCGACCGCCACCGAGACGGGCAGGCCGCCGACGGGGACGGTGGCGACCACCGCGTTCGTGGCGGTGTCGAGCACCGAGACCGCGTCGCTGCCCTCGTCGGCCACGTAGGCACGGCCGCGGCCGGCGTCCACCGCGGCCCCGGACGGGCGGTCGCCGACGGCGACGGTCGCGACGACCGCGTTCGCGGCGGTGTCGATCACCGAGACCGAGTCCGCGCCGCCGTTGGTCACGTAGGCGCGGGCACGGCCGGGGTCCACCGTGACGCCGGTGGGAGCGTCGCCCACGGGGACGGTGGCGACCACCGCGTTCGCGGCGGTGTCGATCACCGACACGGAGTCGCCGATCGCGTTCACCACGTAGGCGCGGGCCCGGCCCGGGTCCAGTGCGACGTCCCACGGGGCGTCGCCGACGGCGATGGTGGCGACCACGGTGTTGGTGCCGGTGTCGACCACCGACACCGAGTCGCCCTCGCGGTTCACGACGTAGGCGCGCGCCCGGCCCGCGTCCACCTCCACGTCGGTCGGGGTCGCGCCCACGGGGACGGTGGCGAGCAGGTTGTTGTTGCGGACGCCGATCACCGACAGCGTGTCCGCCGAGACGTTGGTGACGTAGAGCCGGCTGACGGGCCGGGGCTCGGAGTCGGCCGCGGCCGCGTGCGCGGTGACGCCGGGCAGCACCGCGGTGCAGGCAGCCGCCAGGACGCCCGCCGGCCACGCCCGGCGCCCGTGCCGCGGCCGCGGCTGTCTCCCCTTCGCGCGCCGTGCGGGCGCGTCGTCGTGGCGGTCCGGCGTTACGGGCATCGCTTCTCCTCTTGGGCTGTGCGCGGGACGGCAGACGGTCCGCACCGGGCGGGCGGCCGTCCGCTGCATCGTGTGCCGGGTGCCATGTCCTCGCCAGGCAGGCATGGCCGAACAGGTCAGCGGGGCCCCCTTCCGGCGTACGGCGGCCACACCCGCGCCCCTGGCAGTACGGGTTCGGCGCAGGCAGCACAGGTTCGGCGCAGACAGCGCACGTGAGGGCGCCGGAGCCGGGTAGAGGCGGGTCATGGACGGTATGCGGAGCGAGCCGAAGGCCGACGACCTGCTCGCGGGCCTCAGCGTGGACACGAGTCAGCCGGAGCAGCCCGTGCTGCTGGACGCGGACGGTGCTCCCATCCGCACATGGCGGGAGAACTACCCCTACGACCGCAAGATCCGCCGCGGGGAGTACGAGTGGACCAAGCGGGTCCTGCAGATCGAGCTGCTCAAGCTCCAGCGCTGGGTGAAGGCTTCGGGCGCCCGACTGGTGGTGATCTGCGAGGGCCGGGACGCGGCGGGCAAGGGCGGGACGATCCAGCGGTTCACCGAGCGGCTCAACCCCCGCGGGGCGCGGATCGTCGCCCTGGACAAGCCGACCGAGCGGGAGGCGGGGCAGTGGTACTTCCAGCGGTACATCGCCCACCTGCCGGCCGGCGCGGAGATCGTCTTCTTCGACCGCTCCTGGTACAACCGGGCGGGGGTCGAGAAGGTGATGGGCTTCTGCAGCGACGAGGAGTACGCCCTCTTCCTGCGCCAGTGCCCGGCTTTCGAGGCCATGCTGGTCGAGGACGGCATGCTGCTCGTGAAGTTCTGGTTCTCGGTCTCCCGCGCGGAGCAGCGCACCCGGTTCGCGATCCGGCAGGTCGATCCGGTGCGCCAGTGGAAGCTGTCGCCGACCGACCTGGCCTCTCTGGACCGGTGGGACGCGTACACCGAGGCCAAGGTGGAGATGTTCCGCGCGACCGACACGGCGGCCGCGCCGTGGACGGTGGTCAAGAGCAACGACAAGCGCCGGGCCCGCCTGGAGGCGATGCGCTACCTGCTGTGGCGGATCGACTACGACAACAGGGACGAGCTCGCCGTCGGCCGGCCGGACCCGCTGATCGTCGGGGCCGCGGACACCCTCTTGGAATCGGGAGAGGAACCGGCGGCCCTCTCCCCCACCCCGCTGGCCGGCCCTCCCGCGGGCCGTGGCCTGCATCCCGATCCTCCCGAGGGGGACGCGTGACGCGTAAGGGCCTCCGAGACCGGGCCCGGAGGCGGACGGAGCAGCTTGGTCCGCTTCACCGGGCCGTGGGCGGGTAGCCGGGCCGTGACAGCAGCGCGCGGCAGGGAGACGAGGGGAAACGATGATCACTGAGGAGCAGCTCACGGCCATGACCGGGTACGCGGCGTACACGGACCAGGGCCAGCGGGTGGGCGGAGTGGACTACGTACTGGTGGACGACACCACCGGCAGGCCCGAATGGGTGCGGATCACCGACCGGGCGTCCGGCCTGGGCGGCGTCTTCGTCCCGCTGCGTCACGCCGCGCTGGATGACGAGCGCCTGGTGCTGCCGTACGCCGTCTCCCTGATCGAACGCGCTCCGTGCGCGGCGCTCGACTGCGGGAGCGTCCTGTCGGTGGCCGAGGAGCAGCAGCTCTTCGCGCACTACGGGATCAGGGACGCCCGGGACGAGGTGAACGCCGAGGGCGGCGCCGGCTGGGGGCAGATGGACCGGGCCGAAACCATCCGGGAGGGCACGGCCGGCCAGGAGGCGCGCGCGTCCCGGCTCCGGCCGGCGCAGCCCGGGCGGTGAGGCGGAGGTGAGCGCGGGGCGGGGCCCGGCCGGTCCGGCCGTATGGGCCCTGCCCCCCGCCACAACCAATTCCCGCCGTGGCGCGTCCTCTTCGCCGGAGCATTCCGTCCCGCCGGGGCGGAGCAGCGGCGAACCAGGAGCGCGTCATCACTACTTCCCTCCCCGACCGTCCCGGACCGGCCGGGCAGGCCCGCCGGCGGGGCGGCATCGGCACGGCACTGCTCGGCGGCGTGGCGGGCGTCCTGCTGACCGCCGTCTTCATGACGGCGATGTGGTGGCCGCGGACCGAGGTGACGTACCGCAGCAGCGCTCCCTCGGCCGTGGCCTATCCGGACCGGTCCCCGTACCACCTGACGCTGGTGCACTACCGCAGCCTGTCGGGGCGGGAGTCCTACCGGATGGTGATCGGCAGGTATTCCGGCCCTTCCTACGGGCACTGGGTGGACGTCGACACCGCGCTGGGCGCGAAGGGGATCGACTCCACGACGTGGACGGAGTCCGGGGTCCGGGTCCGCTTCCCGACCGGCCACGAGATCTTCGTCCCGGCCGCCTCCTTCCTGGGCGGCAGATGACCCGCTGACACGCCGGCCCCTCAGGGCCCGCTTCGGCCTGCGAGGGGGTACGACGCCCGTTCCCGCCACGTCGTACCGTCGTGCACCATGAGCTCGACGGACGTGACGCGGGACGTGAACGGCAGCCCCGGCGCGAGGTCGGCCTCGATCCGTTCGAGCACGGCTTCTTCCCGGCCCTGCGCGATGGTCAGGTGCGGCACGACGTCGGCGAACCGGCCGCCGTACGGCGGAGCCTCGGGCCAACGAGCCGCGATCGCCTCGGTGAGCTGCCGCAGCGGCGTGTCGGGGTCCGGAACGAGGTACAGCACGTCGGGGAACCGTCCGCACCTCTCGAAGCGCAGCTCGAAGGCCGGGTGGCTACCCAGCACCTGCTCGAGGGCGGAGTGGACGAGCCCGTCCACGCGGCTCTCGTCGAGGAACGGGAAGAGCACGGTGACATGGGCCGGCACCCCGGCCGGGGCCGAGGGGTCGAACCGTTTCCGCCACGCCCGGACGGCCGGCTCCGCCTCCGGGATCCGGATGACGAGGCCCGTCTGGCCCGCCTGGAAGGTACTGGCGCTCTGATCTGACATGGCATCGGATGGTGTCACCTCCTCCGCGTGCCCCGCGGCTTCGGCGAGGTCGGCCGCCCCACGGGCCGGAGGAGGCCCGCGCGTACCCGGGTCCCGCGTGGCGTCCGGCCGTGCGCGCACGGGGCGTTCGCCTTACGGCGCCGTCGGCGTCGGCTGGAGGTGCGGGGCGGCCTCGGCCGTGGTGTACGAGGAGGCGAAGGTGAAGGCGCGCGGGGACGGCCCGTGCGCCCGCAGCTCGGCCAGGCGTTCCAGGGCCTCGGCGACGGTCGGGCGGTGGCCCGCGGGGATCCACCAGAGCACCAGGTGTGCCTCGACGTGCCGCTCGAACCATTCGCGGCGGCGCCGCATCACGTCCAAGTGCCCGCTGCGGTAGGCGAAGTCCCACAGCGCCTCCTGCGTCTCCCACACCGTCAGGTTGACGATGACGTCCTCACCCGCCGGGCGCAGGCCGGTGGCGTCGTCCGACCCCTCCTCCACGAGCCGCCACACGAACCCGGGCGCGCCGTCGGCGGCGGCGTTGACCGGGTCGAGCAGCTCGACGAACGGTGTCATCCGCGGGTCGTCGAAGGGGTGGCGGAGGGTGGCCACGTTGAGCTGGGCCAGGTGTGCGGCGTGCGGGGATGCGGTCATGGCCCCATCCCAGCACGCCGCCTGTTTCTATGTCAACGGTTGTTGTTTTTAGAAGGCTCCACCACCACGCAGCACTCGCCGGGCCGGGCGTCCATCCGTGCGCGCACGGGCCCGTCCACGCCGAGCAGCCCCTCCAGCAGGGCCAGGTTCATGCCGCAGACCAGCGGCGGGAAGCGTTCGGCGACGGCGTGGAAGGGGCAGTTGCGCATGCGGACGACGGGCCCGGCCTTCCCGGACTCCTCGACGGCTTCGGCGCCCCGGGCCTCTTCGCCGCCCTCCACGTACGGCTCGTAGCCGCGTGCCACCAGCGTCCGCACGGCCTCTTCGAGGCTGCCGCACGGCTCCGCCGAACCGCGCAGGGCCTCTCCCCTGCCGCGTGCGGCCGCACAGAGCCCGGCGTCCAGCCCGGCGAGCTCGGCGGCTTCGGCGAGCAGCTCGGCCGCGGTGCGGTAGTCGCGGGCCGGCAGCGAGACGGACCGCTCACCCGGCGCCCGCGTGTAGACCTTGGCGGGGCGGCCCGCCCCGGGCCCGGAGCGGCCGGTCAGCCGGCGGCTGCCGCTCTCCAGCAGCCCGGCCTCGGTCAGCTTGTCCAGATGGTGTGCCGCGAGCGTGCGCGCCACTCCGGCCGCCTCCGCGGCTTCGTTGCGGCCGACCTCCCGGCCCTGGGCCGCCACGTACTCGTACAGGCGGCGCCGCACCGGATCCTGCAGCACCGCGATCGCGTCGATGTCCTCCACCCGGCCATTCTAGGAACAACACGGGTTGGAGATAGAAGGCCCGGGCCCCGCCGCCGAAGCGGAGCCCGCCCTCGACGGGGCCGGTCCCGCCGCGCCGGCGAACGGCCGGCACGGCGGGACCGGAGTCCAGGGTGCGCGGGGGCGGTCAGACGTTGCCGCGCCAGGCACCCGTCTCGGCGCCGCGCTCCTCGATGAAGTGCTTGAACCTCTTCAGGTCACCCTTGACCTGCCGGTCGACGAAGCCGAGCTTGTCGGCGATGCTCTCCGCCATCCCCTCGGGGTCGAAGTCCATCATCAGCGTCACCTCGGTGTGCGCCGGGTCGATCGGCCGGAAGGTGACCAGGCCCGACTGCTCCGCCTGACCGCCCACCGTCACCCACGCGACCTTGTGGTCCGGAACCTGCTCCGTGATCTCCGCGTCGAACTCCCGCTTGACGCCGGCCATCTTCGTGACCCAGTGCGTGAGCGTGTCGGTCCGCTGCTCGATCCGCTCCACGCCCTCCATGAACTGCGGGAACGACTCGAACTGCGTCCACTGGTTGTAGGCCGTCGTCACCGGCACGTCAACCTCGATCGACTCCTTGACCTGCGACATCAGCAAAGGCTCCTTCCAGCTTCGGGTGCCCGCCGGCGGCGGCCGGCGGCCAGGACGATCCCTCCCCCGGCCGGCGCACCCTCCCCGCCCGGCCGCGCCAACACCACCCGCCCGGGGAGCGGCCCCTGGCGTGTCCGGGGCAACCGGCCCAGGGAAGCAGGGCACCGGTTGCGCCCGGCCCCGGGGCCCCCGCCGGCGGCCTTCGCCACTACCGCAACCGGGTGACGCCTCCCCGCCGGGCAGGCGCGGATGGCGCCGCCGGCCGGCCGCCGCGGCGAAGATGCCCGGAGCACGCCTTCCGCTCCCACGACTGGAGAGTCACGGTGCTCGAACGCAAGCAGCTCAAGGGCCGCACCCAGGTCACCTTCGTCCTCCCCGAGGACACCCCGGACGGTCCCGTGAGCGTCGTCGGGGACTTCAACCACTGGAACCCCGCCGCCCACCCCCTGACGCCCCGCGGCGACGGCACCCGCGCCGCCACCGTCGCGTTGCGCGCCCACTCCACCCACTCCTTCCGCTACCTCGCCGCCGGCGACTACTGGTTCGACGACGAGCACGCGGACGGCCACGACGGCACCAACGGCCGCCTCCACACCTGACGCGCGGGTCCCCGCGGCCCCGGCCGGCGACACCGCGCGGGCCCGTCAGTCCACCAGCACGCCGGGGTTCAGGATGCCCCGCGGGTCCAGTGCGCCCTTCGCGGCCCGCAGGGCCAGCGCGAAGGGCTCGGGCCGCTGGCGGTCGTAGCCCGGCCGGTGGTCCCGTCCGACGGCGTGGTGGTGGGTGATGGTGGCGCGGTGCCGGTGCAGGACCTCGCCCGCGACGGCCTTGAGGTCGTCCCACAGGGCGACCTCGCCACCGGGCCGGCCGGCGGCCAGCACGGTGAAGTACGGGGCGGCGCCGTCCGGATAGACGTGCGTCAGGCGGCAGTTCACGGTGGCGGGGTGCCCGGTGGCCTTGAGCGCCGCCGCACCGACCTCGCCGCGCACCTCGTCGATCAGGGCGGGCACGCGGTCCCAGGTGGCCGCCGTCTCGAAGGTTTCCGCGACCGCGCCCATCCTGACCAGCCCGTCACGCAGGTAGGGCATCCGCAGGAAGGCCGCGCGCCAGGCGCTCACGGCCGCGTCCCCGGCCGGTGCCTCCCCGCGCCCCCGGCCCGCACCGGTGCTCCCGTCGTGGCGGCCGCCGTGGGAGCGGGCCAGCTCGACGGCGCGCGCGAGCCGGCCGGCCACCGGTTCGTACGCCGACTCGAAGCCGAGGACGAGGACGGAACAGCCGTCGTGCGCGGCGCCCGACAGGGCCGCCTCGCCCGGATCGAGCAGCCGGCAGTTGGCGGGCGCGAGATCCGACTGCGCGAGGTCCCGCACCGCGCGGAGGGCGGCGGTGAAGTCGCTGAAGGCGACCGCCGCGGAGGCCTTGTGACGGGGGCGTTCCTGGAGGCGCATCCAGGCCTCGGTGATGACGCCGAGCGCCCCTTCGGAGCCGAGGAAGAGGCGGTCGGGCGAGGGGCCGGCGCCGGAGGCGGGCAGCCGCCAGGAGCCGCTGGTGCCGGCGGGGGTGACCACGCGCATCGACTGGACGAAGTCGTCGATGTGCGTGCGTCCCGTGGCGTAGTGGCCGCCGGCGCGGGTGGCGAGCCAGCCGCCGAGGGTGGAGAACTCGAAGCTCTGCGGGAAGTGCCGCAGGGTCAGCCCGTGCGGGCGCAGCTGGTCTTCGAGGCCCGGTCCGAGGGCTCCGGCCTGGATGCGTGCGGCGCGTCCCGCGGTGTCGACGTCCAGGACGCGCCCCATGGCGGTGAGGTCGAGGGACAGCACGGCGCGGTGCGCGTCGCCCCGGTACTCCACTCCCCCGCTGACCGAGGAGCCCCCGCCGTAGGGGACGACGGCGATCCGTCGGTCGCCGGCCCACTCCAGGAGGTCGGCCACGCCCTGCTCGTCGGCCGGGCGGGCGACGAGGTCGGGGATGCGGCCCGGCTGCCCGCGCAGGGCGCGCGCCACGTCCCGGTACGCCTTCCCCATGGCGTGGGCGGCGCGGTCCGCCGGGTCCGCGCTGACCAGGTGGGCGAGGCTCTGCGGCGCCTCGACGGCGGGGCCCCTGACGTCCAGGTCGCGGACGCGGGGTACCGGCAGCGGGCGGGCGAGGGTGCCGGGGAGCAGGGCCCCCATCGCGACGCATTCCGCGTCGCCGGGGTGCGCGTCGGTCCATCCCCAGCCCCACCAGGAGCGGGCGCGGGCGGTCGGCCGGGCGGTGGTGCCGTCCATGAGGGGTACTCCTGAGGGGGTGTCGGGTCTGAATTTACCTCGCGGTAAATTACGTACTGGTAATATCTCCGTATGGCAACCCCCCCGTCCAGAGCCGGCACCAAGGGAGTCCCCCGGGAGCAGCGCGCTCGGCAGCTGCTGGAGGCCGCCACGGCCGAGTTCGGGACCCGCGGCTACGCGGCCGCCTCGCTGCCCGCGATCGCCGCGCGCGTGGGCGTCACCAAGACGCTGCTGCACCAGTACTTCGGCACGAAGGAGGACCTCTACGTCGCCTGCCTCGTCCCCGTCGGCGACCGCCTCCTGGAGGCCGTCCGCACGGCGATGGGGGCCGAGGGGACCACCCCGCGAACTCCGCTGCGGGTGCTGCACGGGATCTTCACCGCGCTGGAGGGGCAGCGGGAGGCGTGGTTCGTGCTCTACGACACCACCCTGCCGCCCGGCGGAGAAGCCGCCCGCCGGGCCGCGGAGTACTGGTCGGCCATCGACCGGCTGGCCGCCGCCGGCACCGCCGAACTGCTGCGCGGCGCCGGGTCCGCCGACCCGCTGGACGCCGACGCGCTCCTGTACGTGTGGCGGGACCTCGTCGCGACCCTGGTGCGCTGGTGGGTCAGGCATCCGGAACAGACCCCGCAGGCCATGACCCGGCGTTGCGCCCGCCTGTTCGCTGCCGCCGCGCTCCTCACCCCCGAAGACCTCTGACCGGGGGGCCGGCGCGCGGCCGGCCCGGCGCGGGGCAGGGCGGGGCGGAGAGGGGATGATGGAGGCGTCGGCCGGATCGAGGTGGGTGCCGGTGAGCACGGAGGGAGCCCGTCCAGGCGTGGAAGGCCGGTTCCGCCACCGCGGGGCGGAGCTGGTGTACGACGACGCCGGCAGCGGCCCGGCGGCCGTGTACGCGCACGGCGGTTTCGTCAGCCAGGGCGTCGAGGAGCGGATGGGCCTCTTCGACTGGGCGCCCGTCCTCTCCGCGGGCCGGCGCCTGGTGCGTTACGACGCCCGGGCCCACGGCCGGTCCACCGGCGAGCCCGTGGCCGGCGACTACACCTATGCCTCGTTCGCCGACGACCTGCTGGCCCTGCTCGACCACCTGGGGCTCGCGGAGCCCGCCGCCGCGATCGGCGCCTCGATGGGCTGCGGCACCGTGCTGCACGCCGCCGTCCGCGCACCCGCCCGGTTCTCCCGGCTGGGGCTGCTGATCCCGCCGACCGCGTGGGAGACCCGCGCGGCGTACGCCCGGGCCGGCCGGGAGGCGGCCGACGCCATCGAGCGGGACGGAGCGGGGCCCTGGATCGCCGCCCGGAAGGGCCGTCCGCGCCCGGCGGTCGTCGCCGGCGTCCCGGAGTTCCCGCCGACGCCGCCGGGGCCGGTCCTGCCGTCCGTACTGCGGGGTCTGGCGCGGTCCGACCTGCCCGAGCCCGCCGCGCTCGGGGCCTTGCGGTGCCCGGCCCTGATCCTCGCCTGGGTGGACGACCCGGGCCATCCGCTGGCGACGGCGCACGCCCTGGCCGACTGCCTGCCCGGCGCCGTCCTGCACGTCTCGCGGACCCGGGCGGACGTCCGTACCTGGGGCGAGCGGCTCGCGGACTTCCTCACCCGGTGAGGAACAGCCGGCGGCACGCGCCGCCGCCGGACCGCCCCCTGGCCCGCTCCGGCGTCCGGGCGGGAGGTCCCGGGGCGCGGGCGCCGGCCGGCTGGAGCGCCTGCCGGGTCCGCGCCGGGCCACCGGGGCCCGTATCCGGAGACGATGCGGAACCGACGCGTTTTGCGCCCCGGCCGTACCCGGTCCAGGCTCGGAAGGGGCGGCGCCGACCGCGCGCGCCGCCGGAGGACGGGAGCGATCATGACGGGTGAGCTGTGCCTGGTCACCGGCGCCACCGGCTACATCGGCGGCCGCCTGGTGCCCGAGCTCCTCGACGCCGGGTACCGGGTACGGGCGCTGGCCCGCTCCCCGGAGCGGCTGCGCGACCACCCGTGGGCCGTACGCGTCGAGACGGCGCGCGGCGACGTCACCGACCGGGACGCGCTGGACGCGGCGCTGCGCGGGGTGGACGTCGCCTACTACCTGGTGCACGCCCTCACCGCCGGCCCCGGCTTCGAGGAACGCGACCGGGAAGCGGCCCGGCTCTTCGCCGAACGGGCCCGGCTGGCCGGCGTACGGCGCATCGTCTACCTCGGCGGACTCACCCCGCCCGGCCTGCCCCCCGAGGGGCTCTCACCCCACCTGCGCTCCCGGGCCGAGGTGGGACGCATCCTGCTGGCGTCCGGCGTGCCCTGCACCGTGCTGCGGGCGGCCGTGGTCATCGGCTCCGGCTCGGCCTCCTTCGAAATGCTGCGCTACCTGACGGAACGGCTGCCCGTCATGATCACGCCCAGCTGGCTGGGGACCCGGGTGCAGCCCATCGCCGTCCGGGACGTGCTCCGCTACCTCGTCGGCAGCGCCGCCATGCCCCCGGAGGTCAGCCGGGCCTTCGACATCGGCGGCCCGGACATCCTGACGTACGAGCAGATGATGCACCGTTACGCCGCCGTCGCCGGGCTCCCGCACCGGCGCATCCTGCGCGTGCCCATGCTCAGCCCGGGGCTGTCCAGCCTCTGGATCGGCCTGGTCACCCCCGTGCCCCGGGCACTGGCCCGGCCGCTCGCCGAGTCCCTGCGCCACGAGGTGGTGTGCGCCGAGCACGACATCGCCCGCTGGGTGCCCGACCCGCCCGGCGCCCCCCTCCCCTTCGGCCGGGCGCTGGAACTGGCCCTGCGGCAGGTGCGGGAGGCCCGGGTGGCGACCCGGTGGTCCTCCGCCTCCCTGCCCGGCGCCCCGAGCGACCCCCTGCCCACCGACCCCGACTGGGCCGGCGGCAGCCTCTACACCGACCACCGCAGCGCCGAGGTCGCGGCCCCGCCCGGGGCCCTGTGGCAGGTGGTGGAGGGCATCGGCGGGGAGCACGGCTGGTACTCCTTCCCGCTGGCCTGGGCCGTCCGCGGCTGGCTGGACCGGCTGGTGGGCGGCGCCGGCATCCGCCGCGGGCGCCGCGACGCCACCCGGCTGCGGGTGGGCGACGCGCTCGACTTCTGGCGGGTGGAGGAGATCGAGCCGGGCCGGCTGCTGCGGCTGCGCGCCGAGATGCGGGTGCCCGGGCTGGCCTGGCTGGAGATGTACGCCGAACCCGACCCGGCGCACGGGGGCCGTTCGCGCTACCGCCAGCGCGCCCTGTTCCACCCGCACGGCCTGCTCGGCCACGTGTACTGGTGGGCGGTGAGCCCCTTCCACGCGGCGGTGTTCGGCGGCATGGCCCGCAACATCGCCCACGCGGCGGAACAGGCCGCCGCCCCGGCGGCGCCGCCCGCGGAGCCGGCCGCGCCCGACCGGCCCGCGGCCCCTGCCGCGCCGGACCCGCGGCCGCGGCCGTGACCGGCTGAACCCCGCCGGCCCGGCCCCCTCTCCCCGCCTCCGACGAGGGCGCGCGGGCGCCAAGTGACCCGTGCGTACTGCACGTCGGGCTGGTGACAAACACGACTGTCGCGCGCTCCCGGCCACGTGTCACCTTTGGTCACGTCACCGACCGAGGGAGCAGGTGTGAACAAGGGGCATGCGGCCTTCTGCGACGCCGACCACTGGTTCTACGACGCCCCCTACCGGCGGGCCGGCGAGAGCTACCCGTTGGCCCTCGCCCCGGTGCCCGAGGGGTGGCGCTCGCACCGCAGCGGCGACTGGCTCGCCCTGCGCCCGCTCGGCCTCGACCTGCCCTCCCAGGGCTGGAAGATCCACGTCTCGGCCCGCCTCGACAACGCGGAGGCCGTCCTCGGCAAGGTGTACGCCTACTGCGTCGAGCGGGACATCGCCTTCAAGTTCGTACCCAGCCGCTACCTGCTGCACCTGCGCAACGCCAAGTACGCGGACCGCTCGGCGAGCGGCAAGTTCCTCACCGTCTACCCCGCCGACGCCGGCGCCTGCCGGCGCGTCGCCGAGGACCTGGACGCCCTGCTGGCCGGCGAGTCCGGCCCGTACATCCTCAGCGACCTGCGCTGGAACGACGGCCCGGTCCACCTGCGGTACGGCAGCTTCACCCTGCGGCACTGCTACGACGCCGACGGCGAGGTGGTCCCGGCCGTCGAGGCGCCCGACGGGCGCCTGGTGCCGGACGCCCGGGGCCCGGTGTTCCAGCCGCCCGCCTGGGTCGAACTGCCGGCCTTCCTGAAGCCCCACCTGGACCGGCGCTCGGCCGTCACCCTCGAAGGCGTCCCCTACGCCGTCGAGCGGGCCCTGCACTTCTCCAACGGCGGCGGGGTCTACGCCGGCCGCGACACCCGCACCGGCGAGCCGGTCGTCCTCAAGGAGGGCCGCCCCTTCGCCGGGCTCGCCGCGGACGAAGCGGACGCCGTGACCCGCCTGCACCGGGAACGCAAGGCGCTGGAGCAGCTGGACGGGCTGGACTGCGTTCCGTCCGTCCACGGCGCCTTCACGGTCGGGGACCACCACTTCCTGGCGCTCCAGTACCTCGAAGGCCGTCCCCTCAACACCTACTTCGCCCGCCGGCACCCGCTGATCGAGGCCGATCCCGACCCCGCGGAGCTGGCCTCGTACACCGACTGGGCACTGAAGATCCACGCCCGGGTGACGGAGGCCGTCGACGCCGTCCACGCACGCGGCATCGTCTTCAACGACCTGCACCTCTTCAACATCATGGTCGCGGAGGACCCCGCCACCGGCGAACCCTCCGTCGCCCTGCTCGACTTCGAGGCCGCCGCGCACGTCGACGAGGGCCTGCGCCAGACGGTCGCCAACCCGGCCTTCGTCGCTCCGGCCGACCGGCGCGGCTTCGCCGTCGACCGCTACGCGCTGGCCTGCCTGCGCCTGGCCCTGTTCCTGCCGCTGACCAGCCTGCTCGTGATGGACCGGGCCAAGGCGGCGCATCTCGCGGACATCGCCGCGGCGCAGTTCCCCGTGCCCCGGTCCTTCCTCGACGAAGCGGTCCGGGAGATCCTCTCCGGACCGGCGGCCGACGGCCCCGACGGGCGGATACCCGCCCCGCCGCGCCCGTACCTGCCGGCCGAGCCGGGGGACTGGCCGGCCGCCCGCGCCTCCCTGACGGCGGCCCTGCACGCCACCGCCACCCCCGATCGCGAGGACAGGCTCTTCCCCGGCGACCCGGCCCAGTTCGCCACCGCCGCCGGCGGAACCGCCTTCGGCCACGGCGCCGCCGGGGTCCTGTACGCGCTCGCGGAGACGGGCGACGCGCCCTGGCCCGAGGCCGAGGAATGGCTGCTCGCCCGCACGGCGGAACCTCCGTCGGGGACCCCGCTCGGCTTCTACGACGGCCTCGCCGGACTGGCCTGGACCCACGACCGGCTCGGCCACCGCGACCGCGCGCTCACGCTCGTGGAGCGCCTCCTGGAGCAGCCGTGGCAGTCCGCGGGCCCCGACCTGCACGGCGGCCTCGCCGGCATCGGCCTGGCGCTGGACTCCCTCGGCACGGCCACCGGCGAACGCGCCCTGCACGCCACCGCGCTGCGCTGCGCCGACCTGGCCTGCGAGGCGGCCCCCGGGCTGAAGCGGACGGGGCTCCTGTACGGCCACAGCGGGATCGCCCTGCTGCTCCTGCGCCTCTACGAGCGCACCGGCGAGCCGGAACTGCTCCAACGCGCCGGGCTGTTCCTGCACCGGGACCTGGACCACTGCGTGACCAGCGCCTTCGGCACCCTCCAGGTGGACGAGGGGTGGCGCACCATGCCCTACCTCGGCGCCGGCAGCGTCGGCATCGGCATGGTCCTCGACGACTGGTGCGCGTACGCGGCGGACGACCGCTTCGACAAGGCCCGGGCCCAGATCGTCCAGGCGGCCCAGGCGACCTTCTACGCCCAGCCCGGGCTGTTCCGCGGCGCCGCCGGCATGATCCTGCACCTGGCGCGGACCACCACGCCCGGCCCCGGCACCCGCCCCGAGGACATCGCCCGGCAGGTCGAGGCGCTGGCCCGCCACGCGCTCCCGTACCGGGGACACCTCGCCTTCCCCGGCGAGCAGATGATGCGCCTGTCCATGGACCTGTCCACGGGCACCGCCGGCGCGCTCCTCGCCCTCGGCAGCGCCGCGACCGGCGGTCGCGCGCACCTGCCGTTCCTCCCGCCGCCGCGCACCGCGGCGGCCCCAGAGCCGGTCCCCCCACGGGGGGCCGTGACCCATCGGAACACCACAGAGAAGAAGAGGAACCAGTCATGACGCTTCTGGACCTGCAGTCGATGGAGACCCCCAAGGAAGAGACCACCGAGGCCGCGCACCTCACGGGCGGTGGCAGCCGCGCCAGCCTGCTCCTGTGCGGCGACAGCAGCCTGAGCGTGACGACCTGTAACTGATCAGGTCCTTTCCGGGCCCGGGCGATTCGTCGCCCGGGCCCGTACCGCACCCCCGGGTACCCGAGGAGCCGCCGCCCATGACCGCGCCCGATGCCTCCGGTGAGGCGGCGGCCGCCCAGAGTGCCGACCGGGCACTGCGGGCGGCCGCACGGCACAGCGCCGGCCGCACCGCCGCCGTGGCCGGCTGTTCGCTGGCCGCCGCCTGCGCCGCGCTCGCCGAACCGGCCGTCCTCGGCCACGCCCTCGACCTGCTGTTGCGCCGCGACCCGTCCGGCACGCTGTGGACCCTGTGCTGCGCGGCGGTGATCGCCGCCGAGGTGCTGCTGGACGCGGCGACGGCCCGGCTCACGGGCAGCGTCGACGCCCGCTCCACCGCCTGGCTGCGACGGCGCGGGCTCGCCGCCCTGCTGCGTACGGCACCGCACCACGCGGCCCGCCACTCCCCCGGCGAAGTCTCGGCCCGGCTCACGGCGCACGCCACCGGTGCGGGCACCGTTCCCGCGGCCGTCGCCACCGCCGCCACCGCCCTGCTGCCGCCGCTCGGGGGCCTCGTGGCCCTGTTCCTCATCGACGTCTGGACCGCGCTGGCCTTCCTCGCCGGCGTGCCCCTGCTGGCCGTGCTGCTGCGGGCCTTCGCCCGCGCGTCGGGCGCCAGCGTCAGCCGCTACCAGCAGGTGCAGCTCGCCCTGGCCGGACGCCTCGCCGAGGCCCTGGCCGGGGCCCGCACCATCGCCGCCGCCGGCACCGCGGAACGGGAGGCGGCGCGGATCCTCGAACCCCTGCCCGAACTGGGCCGCGAGGGGCGGCGGACGTGGCGGATCTACGGGGCGACCATGGCCCGCACCAGCGCCCTCATGCCCCTCCTCCTGTACGTGGTCCTCGGCGTGGGCGGCGTCCGCCTGGCGGCCGGCGCGCTCGGAGTCGGCGGCCTGCTCGCCGCCGTGCGCTACGCGGGCCTCGCGGCCGGCGCCGGCGCCGTGACGGGCCGGCTGGCCGCCGTGGTGCGGGGCAGGGCCGCCGCCCGCCGCACGGCAGCCCTCCTCGACCTGCCCGCACTCGCCCACGGCGAACGGGAACACGCCGCCGACGGGCCCGGCACCCTGGAGCTGCGCGGCGTCCGCGTCGAGCGTGCGGGTGCGGCCGTCCTGCGGGACGTCGACCTGCTGCTCCCGGGCGGCACCACCACCGCCGTCGTGGGCCGTTCGGGCTCCGGCAAGACCCTGCTGGCCGCCGTCGCCGGCCGGCTGACCGGCTGTGACGCGGGCCAGGTGCTGCTGGACGGCACGCCCCTGGAGGACCTCACCGCCGCGGCCCTGCGCCGGGAGGTCGGCCACGCCTTCGACCGGCCGGCGCTGTTCGGGCGGAGCGTCGGCGCGGCCATCGCCTTCGGGGCCCGGCCCGAGCCGGCCGCGGACGCCGTGCGCGCGGCGGCCAGGGCCGCCGGAGCCGACCCGTTCGTCCGCCGCCTGCCCGAGGGCTACGGGACGCCGCTCGCCGACGCCCCGCTGTCCGGCGGCGAGCTGCAACGCCTCGGACTGGCGAGGGCGTTCTGCGGGGGGCACCGCCTGCTCGTGCTGGACGACGCCACCTCCAGCCTGGACACCGTCACCGCCCGCGAGGTGGAGCACGCGCTGGCCCACCGGGTGGGGGCCCGGACCCGCCTCGTCGTCACCCACCGCGCCTCCACGGCCGCCCGGGCCGACCTCGTCGTATGGCTGGAGGAGGGCCGGGTGCGGGCGACCGGGACGCACGAGAGGCTGTGGCAGGACCCCGCCTACCGCGCGGTGTTCGGCGCCGCCGGGGAGCCCGGCCCCGCCCCGTCCGGAGAGCCCGCCGCCCGCGGGGCGGTCCGGTGAGCGAGAACGGCGCCTGGCGGCGCATCGGCGGCGAAGGACGCCGCTTCCTGCGCGGCCGCGCCCGGACGCTCACCGCCCTCGCCCTGTGGTCGCTGCTCGAGTCCGCCCACACCTTCCTCGGCGGGTACGCGGTGGCCCGCGCCCTGGACGACGGCTTCCTGGCCTCCCGGACCGGCACCGGCATCGCCTGGCTCGCCGTGGCCGGGGCCGGCGCCCTCCTGGGCGGGCTCGCCCTGCGGGGGGTCTTCGCGGGGCTCGCGGACCTGGTCGAACCGCTGCGCGACGGGCTGGTGCGCCGGGCCGTCCGCCAGGCCCTGGAGCGCGCCGTCGCCGACCCGGCGCGGGCCGGGCACGCGGGGGCCGTGTCCCGGCTGGCCCAGCAGACCGAGATGGCCCGGGACTCCTTCGCGGGGCTGGTCCTCGTCGCCCGGTCGTTCGTCTTCACCGCGGCGGGCGCCCTGGCGGGGATGGCCGCGCTGGCACCGGTCCTGCTGCTGTTCGTCCTGCCGCCCCTGCTCCTGGGGACGGCCGGCTTCCTGCTCACGCTCCGCCCCATGGCGCGGGTGCAGCGGCGGGCGCTCGACACCGACGAGGCCCTGGCCGCGCGGACCGGTGAACTCGCGGCGGGCCTGCGCGACGTGGTCGCCTGCGGGGGCGGGGCCGAGGCGGGGGCCGGCCTGGAGCTGCTGATCGCCGCGCAGGAGCGGCTGACCCGCCGGCTCGCCCGGTGGGCCGCCCTGCGGACCGTGGCGCTCGGGGTCGCGGGCCGGCTGCCCGTCGTCGCGCTGCTGCTGGGGGCGCCCTGGCTGCTGGCGCGGGGGCTGAGCGCGGGCGCCCTGGCCGCGGCCCTGACCTACCTGGTCCAGTCCCTGCTGCCCGCGCTCGACTCCCTCATGGGGGCGCTCGGCTCGGCGGGCACCCGGCTCGTGGTGGTCCTGGACCGCTTCTGCCCGCAGGAGCAGCCGACGGGGGCGCCGCTCGCGGAACCGGCCCCCGCCCCGGCACCGGCCCCGGCCCCGCAGGAGCCGGTTCCCGCGGCCGAGCTGCGCCAGGTGCGCTTCGCGTACGGGCCCCACGCCCAGCCCGTGATCGACGGCCTCGACCTGACCCTGCGCCAGGGGGAGCACCTGGCCGTCGTCGGGCCGAGCGGCATCGGCAAGTCCACGCTCACCGCGCTGCTTGCGGGGCTCCTGCCGCCCGGCCGCGGCACCGTGCTCCTGGCCGGGGCCCCGGCCCGCCGGGGCGCCGGCCCCCGGGGGCCCGATCCCCGGCGGACCCTGCTGCCGCAGCAGGCGTACGTGTTCACCGGCTCCGTCCGCGAGAACCTGACGCACCTGTGCCCCGGCCCCGTGCCCGCGCAGCGGCTGGAACGGGCCGTGGCGGCCCTCGGCGCGGACGGCCTCGTGGACCGGCTGGGCGGCCCGGACGCGCCGCTCGACCCGGCCGGGCTCTCCCAGGGCGAGCGGCAGCAACTGGCCCTGGTGGCCGCGTACCTGTCGCCCGCGCCGCTGCTGCTGCTCGACGAGGCCACGTGCCACCTCGATCCGCGGACCGAGGAACGCGCGGAACGGGCGCTCGCCGACCGCCCCGGCACCCTCGTCGTCGTGGCCCACCGCATCTCCTCCGCGGCGCGGGCCGACCGGGTCCTCGTCCTCGACGGGACCCGCGCCGTCTGCGGTACGCACGCGGACCTCCCGGCCAGGTCGGCCCTGTACCGGGAGCTCGTGGGGGTGTGGGAGGCGCGGGTGTGAGCGGGCGGGCCGGGCCTCAGACCCAGCCGGCGCTCCGGGAGATCCGGATGGCGTCTATCCGGTTGCGGGCGCCGGTCTTGCGCGTGACGGCGGCCATGTAGTTGCGCACGGTGCCGCTGGCGAGGTGCAGGGCGTGCGCGATCTCGGCGACGGAGTCGCCTTCCGCGGCCCTGGCCAGGACGCTCAGTTCGCGCGGGCTCAGCGGCATGGGGTCGGCGTCCAGGAAGGCGGAGGCCAGGGAGGGGTCGACGAAGCGTTCCCCGGCGGCGACCTTGCGGATGGCGCGGACCAGCCGGCCGGGCGAGCCGTCCTTGTCCACGTAGCCGCGGGCCGCGGCCTGGACGCCGCGACGCAGCGAGCCGGGCGCGCCCGACGTGGCGAGCACCAGCAGCGGGGCGGGCGGGCCGGCGACCGGGCCCGCGGCCCCGGGGCGGGCCCCGAGGGTGGCGGACGCGCCCGGACAGTCCAGGTCGACGACGGTCACGTCCGGGCGTAAGGACTCGGCCTGGCGCGCGGCCGTGCGCCAGCCGGCGCACGTCACCTCGAAGCCGCCCACGGATCTCAGCAGAGCGGCGAGCGCCGACCACACGAGGCTGACGCTGTGCAGGACGAGGACCTTGGTCATCCGGGCTCTCCTCGGGTGGTGATCAATGGGCACCAAGCGGGTGCCCAGCTACCGGTGGGAAGGAACGTCCCCCCGCGGGGCGGACGCGGCGCGTGGCCGAAGCACGGCGTCCGGCGCCCGGCCGTATCCGCGGCCGCACCTGCGCCACGCTCAGCAGGTACGGATCCGGCGGCACGGGACGGGTACGGGCGGGTCGAAGCGGTAGGGCTGATTCCGGGCGCTTCGGCGCGGAACGCATGCCACCGGAGCGACCCGCTCCGCCCGGGAGGGCCGGGCTGGCGGGCACCCGTCGCCGCCGGGCGCGGCCCGCTTGACCGGGCCCCGCCACTCGGCGAACGTGGCACGAGCAGTCGGAGCGCAGGACGGAGGCCACCGGTGGGCGAGAACGAACGGCGCATGCGGGCCGGCGACTGGTTCCGCCCCGACGACCCGGTGCTGGCCGCCGCGAGCCGGCGCAGCGCGCTGCTGTGCGCCCACTACAACGCGCCGCAGGTGCTCGCACCGGAGCAGGGCGACGCCCTCCTGCGGGAGTTGCTGGGCCTGGTCGGCGAGGGAGTGCGGATCCGGCCGCCGTTCCACTGCGACTTCGGCTTCCACATCCGGATCGGCACCGGTACGTTCGTGAACTTCAACGCCGTCTTCCTCGACACCGCTCCCATCACGATCGGCGAGGACGTGCAGATCGGCCCGAACGTCCAGCTGCTCACCCCGGCCCACGCCATGGACCCCGGCCTCAGGCGGGCCGGGTGGGAGCGGGGCCTGCCCGTCACCATCGGCGACAACGTCTGGCTGGGCGGCGGGGCGATCGTCTGCCCGGGCGTCACCGTCGGCGCGAACACGGTCGTCGGCGCCGGGTCCGTGGTCGTCCGGGACCTCCCGCCGGACGTCGTGGCCGTCGGCAACCCGGCCCGCGTCGTACGCGCCCTCGGGCCGGACGAGTCGGGGCCCCGCCCCGGTCCGCGGGTCTCCGAGGGGGACTGAGCGCGGCGGGCGGGCGGGTCCTGCCCGGGCGCGGCGTCAGGCATAGGTGACCGTCACCTCGGTGAAGCCGAGGGAGCGCAGCAGCCCTTCGAGGACCGAGGTGGTGTTGCGTTCGGCGCGCTCCGCGAGCCCGCTCGCCCTGGCCGCCCCGCCGATCCGTTCGACCGCGACCCGCTGCACCGCCTGCTCGCCGCCGGGGTTGTCGGAGAAGAAGTCGCCGAGCCGGTCGAGCAGTCCGCGCTGCTGGGAGACCGCGTACGAGCGCGCCGGGTCCAGCGCCGGTGTGCCGAGCGTGGCGTGCGGCAGCCGCAGCGAGGCCGAGGTGCGGTCGGCGCTGACCGTCACGGCCCGCTGGTCGAGTCCGCCCAGCTCGACGTAGGCCGAGACGGAGCCGGCCCCGACGTAGAGGGTGCGGGTGCCCCGGATGGCGTCCGGGAGGAACGGCGCGTCGTGTTCCAGGTCCACCACCACCTGGTAGTCGCCGGCCGCGCCCTCCAGCCGGCTCATGTCCCGCAGGGACTTCAGCACGGCCGGGCCCGTCCGGTCGTGGGTCCGCGCGCCGAGGAGTCCGTCCAGCCCGGGCAGCGGGAGGAAGCGGACCGCGAGGACCAGGAGGGCGGCCGTGACCACGAGGGCGACGGCGCCCCAGGCGGCCGTCCGGCGCCACCGGGGCGGTGCCGTGTCCTTCTCCGAGGTGTTCATACCGCTACGGATGCCCCGTCAGTTCATGGTCACCCGGGCGCGGTTGCGGGGCGGGAGCGGGCGGCGCGGAGCGCGTCGTGCCCTCGGAGCGGGGTACACGGGCCTGCACGGTACGAGCGGGTCACGGAGGGAGCGGTCCATGGACGTGCGCGGGAAACTCGCCGCGGTGCGCCACGCGGAACGGCGGAAGCGGACGGATCGGTGGAAGCGTCCGGAGCGGTGGAGGCGTCCCGAGCGGGCGGTACGGGTGCCGCGGGCCGAGAAGGCGCGGGAGCCCGCCCCGGCCCTGCGGCCCCCCGCCCGGCCGGCGCTGCGCGCCCTGGCGGTGCTGGCCGCCTTCGCCGGGACCGTGGTCTTCAGCCTGATCCTGGCGCGCGTCACACTGGAGCCCTCGGCGGCGTCGGCCGCGCTCGTGCACAGCAACACGCACCCGGGGGCCTCGATCAGCCAGTACCTCGACGGCTCCGTCACGGAGGCCGCCGAACAGCTCGGCGGGAACGTCCTGCTCGGCGTTCCCTTCGGGGTGCTGCTCCCCGTCCTCCTCCCGCAGGCACGCGGGTTGCTGAGGGTGGCGGTGGTGACGGCCGTCGTGATGACGCTGGTGGAACTCATCCAGGGCGCCCTGGTCACCGGACGCGCCTTCGACGTGGACGACGTCCTCCTCAACACCGCGGGCGCGCTGCTGGGCTACCTCCTGCTGGGCCGCCGGATGGGCCGGGCCGTCCACCCGCGCCGCCACCACTGGTGGCACCGCCTGACCCGCCGCGGCGGCCGCACCCCCGCCCGGGGGTCCGCGCTGCCGCCGGCCCGGTAGGGGCAGCGGACACGGCCGCGGGGCCGGGCGGCACCGACGGCCGCCCGTGGTACATCAGGGAGCATGCCGATCAGCGTGGTGATTGCCGATGACCAGGAACTCGTACGCACGGGGTTCCGGATGATCCTGGACAACAGCCCCGGCATCGAGGTCGTGGCGGACGTCCCCGACGGGACCGCGGCCCTGGAGGCCGCGCGGCGGCTGCGCCCGGACGTCCTGCTGGCGGACATCCACATGCCCGGGCCCGACGGACTCGAAGTCACCCGGCTGCTGTGCGGGGAGGGCTCCCCGGGAGCACGCGGCGAGTGGCGCCCCCAGGTCGTCGTCGTCACCACCTTCGACGACGACGCGTACGTACGGACCGCCCTGCGCAACGGCGCCAGCGGCTTCCTCCTCAAGGACGCCGGCCCCGGCCTGCTGGTCGAGGCCGTCCGGGCCGCCGCGGCCGGGGACTCGCTGATCTCCCCCGCCGTCACCGTCCGGCTGCTGACGGAGATGGCGGCCGACGGGGGCGCCCCCCGCGGCGCCCTCCCGCCCCGTGACGTGCTCACCGGGCGGGAGGAGGAGGTCGTGGCGCTGGCCGCGCGGGGGCGCACCAACGCCGAGATCGCGGAGGAACTGCACCTGTCGGTGTCATCCATCAAGGCCCATCTGGCCCGGGTCCAGACGAAGCTGGGGGCCAGGAACCGTGTCGAGGTGGCCCTGTGGGCGTGGGAGAACGGCCTGAGCCGCGGTTAGGCCATCCCCTCGACCGGGTGGACCGGGGGGAGGCACGCCCTGACCTGCCAGCCGCCGGCGGGCAGCGGGCCCGCGGTGAGCCGGCCTCCCATGGCGGCCGCGCGTTCCTTCATGCCCTCGATGCCGAAACCGCCGCCGCGGGCCGGCCCGGGGAGCGGCAGGGCGTGCCGGCCGTCGTCCGTGACCAGCAGTTCCAGGCCCTCGGGGGTGGACGTGAGGGCGATGCGCACGCGGGTCGCGTCGGCGGCGTGCTTGCGGATGTTGGTGAGGGCCTCGCGGGTCAGGCGGTGGATGCCGGCGGCCGTGTCGGCGGGGAGCCGGGCCTCCAGGCCGGGTTCGATGGCGACCTCGACGGATCGGGTGCCGTCGGCGAACCCGGCGGCCAGCTCCCTGACCTCCCGGATGCCCGCTGCGGGCCCTCGGGACACGCCGCGAACGGGATCGGCCCGGCGCATCACGGTCACCAGGCGGCGCATGGCGCCGAGCGCTTCCTCCGCCTCCCGCCCGATGCCCGCGAGGACGCCGTCGACGGCCTCGGGGTCCAGGTGCGCGAAGCGCGCCCCCTTGACCTGCACCACGATGCCGGTGACGTGGTGGGCGACGACGTCGTGGAGCTCGCGGGCGAGCTCGCGCCGCTCGGCCGAGCGCATCGCGTCGAGATCCCGGAGCCGCTGCTCGGACTGGGCGCGCAGCAGGAGGGAGAACGCGGCGACCACCATGGTGACGAGCGTGAAGGCGAGGGTCCACTCGTGCGGGTCGGCGTCCCGGGCCGGCACAGCCGCGCAGGCCACCGCGAGGGCGGGGCCCAGGAACAGGGCGGTCCTGGCCGGTCCCCGCCACAGCACGCCCGCCAGCAGCAGGAGCAGGCCGGCGATCTCACCGAGGCCGACGACGGGGACGGGATCGTCGCCCGTCACCAGGACGAGCGTGACCGTCCAGGAGACGGCGGCCGCGACGGCGGCCCGCGCGGTCAGGCAGACGCGCTCCACCGGAACGGCGCACGCGCAGACGATCACCGCGCACCCCACCACCAGGACGGACAGCGTCGTGGACAGGTGTTCGAGGGTCAGGGCGTCCACCGCCGTCAGGCCCAGCAGGCACGCGGCCACCGCGAGCTTGACCCGGGCCGGCCAGGGAGGGTGCCCCTGGGCCCAGCGCATGAACGCCCTCACCGGTCCTGCCGCCCGCCCTGCCTCCGCGCGTCTTCCATGACGCCGACCTACCGCACGCCGCGGGTGCGGAGGGGGCCGAGCGGGTGCACCACGCGCCGACGCCACCCGATCGGCCCAACGCGAGCGATGTGTACTTTCGGGTACCTCCCTTTCCATCCCTTAGGCCGATACGGGCGCCGCCTGTGAATCCGTAGCGTTGTGCGTGTCGAGGAAAGGAAAGACAGGCATCCTTTCCACTCACGAGGGGAAGAGAAATGCGCAACGCATCTGCTCGCCGCCACCTGCGCAACGCGGTGGTCGCTCTGGGAGCCCTGGTGGCCATCGGCGGCACGGGCGCCGCCGCCCATGCGTCAGTGCCTGACACGCCGGAGGGCGTCAGCGCCGTCGCCGTCGCGACACAGCAGCGCAAGCCGGTCAAGGTGGAGCGGCTGGCCGACGGATCGGTCGCCAAGATCTACAAGGTGGGTGACCGCTACGAGGCGAGCATCTTCTTCCGCGGCAAGAAGATCGCCACGCTCAGCTCCACGACCACCGTCTTCCGCCACCACGGCGTGAACTACAGCTTCCACCCCTACAAAGGCAGTGTCTGGGCCGAGAAGGGCAAGCCCGCCAAGCCCCGCCCCGGGGGCCAGGTCAACCCGATACCGAACCCGAACCCCGACCCGGACGACGACACGGCCCCGCCGGTCCCGGCACCCAACCCGAACCCGAACCCGAACCCGGACGACGACACCGCACCGCCGGTCCCGGCACCCAACCCGAACCCGGACGACGACCCGGCCCCGCCGGTCCCGGCACCCGGTCCGGCAGCCGACGACAGCACCGCCCCGCAGTCCTCCGACGCCTGACACCTCCTGACCGGAAAGAGGCCGCCATGGACTTCATCAGGAGATCCGCCCTCGTCCTGGCCTGCGGCGCGGCCCTGACGGCGCCGGCCGCCACCGCCGCCTCCGCGGCGACCGGCCCGGGCTCGCCGCCCGGCCCCGCCCCCTCCGCCACGTTCTGCGGTACCGGGTGGGACGGCGGGCTCGCCGTGTACACCGGGGACAGGGCCCTGTGCCCGACCGCCCTCAAGGTCGCGAAGGCGTTCCACGCGGCCGCGCGGCACGACCCCACCAGCGAGAAACCGCTCTCCGTCCGGGTGGGCGGCGTCCCGTGGACATGCGAGACCCGTGAGGGATCCCCCAACCCGTACATCGCCTGCGTCAACCGGAAGGACCCGGGACAGCAGTTCACGCTGAATTCCTGACGCAGGAGCCGGAACCGCCGGAACGGCCGCGGGCCGGCGCGGCGCCGGGACTCCCCGTCCCCGCGCCGGCCCGCGTCCGGCAGCCCGCACCGACACGAGGAGCACGACGACATGCGTACGACCCCCCTGCGCTTCGCGGCCACCGCCGTCCTCGGCGCCGTCCTGGCCGCCGCGCCCGCCGCGACGGCCGCAGCGGCCGACACCCCCACCCCCAGCGCCTCCCACGAGGTCGGAACGGTCTTCACGACGAACCTGCACGGGCTGCCGTACTGCCCGGTCGGCTACGGCTACGTGGTCATCGACCGCGGCGAGGCCGTCCTCGTCGCCGGCAGCGGCAACTTCGTCAACGACGTCCTCACCCCCGGGCAGACCGTCGAGGACGGGCTCGGCGGCACGCTCACGTTCCACAAGGACGGCCGCACCATCACGTACGGCGACCACGACCACGGCGGCCGGCTCGTGACCGAGGCCTGCAAGCCCCACGCGTAGCCCCGCCGCACCCGCTCGGCCGGAGTTACTTCGACGGCACTCCCCGGCGGGTGTACCTGCGGATGCGGTAGCGCAGGCCGGACGCCGAGGACTGCCAGCCGCCGTCCGCGGCGGCCTGCCACTCGGGGCCCGGTGCCGGGGCGTAGGTGTCGCCGTCCACCGTCGTGTCGATCTCCGTCACGGAGAGCGTCGTGGCGTGGTCCAGGGCGGCGCGGTAGATCTCACCGCCGCCGATCACCCAGGTCTCGGCGGAGCCGGCCGCGAGTTCCAGGGCCCCGGCGACCGACCCGGCACGTTCGGCCCCTTCGGAGGCCCAGTGCGGATCGCGCGTCACCACGATGTTGCGCCTGCCGGTCAGCGGACGGAACCGCGGGGGCAGCGAGTCCCAGGTCCGCCGGCCCATCACCACGGGGTGGCCGAGCGTGGTCGCCTTGAAGTGCGCCATGTCCTCGGGCAGCCGCCACGGGATCGTGTTGTCCGCGCCGATCACGCCGTCCCGGGTCTGCGCCCAGATCAGTCCGACGTTCACACCGCCACCGGCGCCTTGATGGCGGGGTGGTGCCGGTAGTCGAGCACCTCCACGTCGGCGTAGGCGTACTCGAAGAGCGAGTCGGCCCGGCGCAGGCGCAGCCCGGGGAAGTCGAACGGGGTGCGCGAGAGCTGCTCGGTCACCTGCTCGACGTGGTTGTCGTAGATGTGGCAGTCGCCGCCGGTCCAGATGAAGTCGCCCGGTTCCAGGCCGGCCTGCTGCGCCACCATGTGCGTGAGCAGTGCGTAGCTGGCGATGTTGAACGGGACGCCGAGGAACAGGTCCGCGCTGCGCTGGTACAGCTGGCAGGAGAGCTTGCCGTCGGCCACGTAGAACTGGAAGAAGGCGTGGCAGGGGGCCAGGGCCATCTTGGACAGCTCGGCGACGTTCCAGGCCGAGACGATCATCCGCCGGGAGTCGGGGTCGCGGCGCAGGGTGTCGAGCACCTCGGTGATCTGGTCGATGTGCCGGCCGTCGGGGGTGGGCCAGGAGCGCCACTGGACGCCGTAGACCGGGCCCAGTTCACCGTTCGCGTCGGCCCACTCGTCCCAGATGGTGACGCCGTGGTCGTGCAGCCAGCCGACGTTCGAGTCGCCGCGCAGGAACCACAGCAGCTCGTACACGATCGACTTCAGGTGCACCTTCTTGGTGGTGACCAGGGGGAACCCCTGTGAGAGGTCGTAGCGCAGCTGGTGCCCGAACACGCTTCGGGTGCCGGTGCCCGTCCGGTCGGCCTTGGCCGTCCCGGAGGTGAGCACCAGCCGCAACAGGTCTTCGTACTGGGTATCCGCCACAGGCGTCGAGTCTACTGGCGGTGCGGGGGTGTGTTCGACCGGCATGGGCTCCGGCCTGCCCGTATGGCCGCCGTGTCGCTCACCCCGCCGTCCGGCGCCGACGGGCACAGTGGTCGGGCAGGCCGGCGCGCGCGACGGCGCCCGACGTCCAGGGAGGCCCCATGGCCGACAACGACCCCGCCCCGGCCAGCCGTCGCGCGGTCCTGATGGCCGCGGGCACGGCAGGCGTGGGGGCGCTCGCGTCCGTCCTGGCCGCGTCCGCCGCCGCGGGTGCGGACGCCGGACCGCCCTCGGCCGCGGGCCCGGCGGCGCCCGGCTGCGTCCTGACCACCGAGTGGGGTGCGGGCCCGTACTACCTCGACCTCGACCTGGTCCGCTCCGACATCACCGAGCGGCGCGAGGGCGTCCCCTTCCGGCTCGACCTGACCGTCGTCCGTACCTCCCAGGGCTGCCGGCCGCTGGAAGGGGCAGCGGTCGACGTGTGGCAGGCCGACGCCGCCGGCGACTACTCCGCGGGCGGCGCGACGTGGCTGCGCGGCACGCAGTTCACCGACGGCGCGGGGCGGTGCACGTTCCGGACCGTCGTCCCCGGCTGGTACGCGGAGCTGGCCCCGCACATCCACTTCAAGGTGCGGCCGGACAACCGCACGGAGACGTCCTCGCAGCTGTTCTTCCCCGAGGACCTGCTGAAGGAGCTGTACGCGCGCGAGCCCTACGCGCAGCGCGAGGTCCCCGGGCACCCGAACGAACGCGACAACCGCTACCGCGCCTCGGGAGCCGCGCTGACCCTCGCGCCCGTGCCCGACGGCGCAGGCTTCCGGGCCGCCTACACGGTCGGCATCGCCTGACCCACCGCGTCGGCCATGTTCCTTCGCGGGGACGGGGTTTGGGGGCGGCGATCGGGGACACACGCGCCGGTGACGGTGGCACGTCTCTCCAGGCCGGCGACGATCGCGGCCGGTGACCGCAGGCGGCACCCCTTCTCCCCGGGTCCCGCCTGCGGGCCACCGCCACGGCACCGCTCCGTCGTCCCGCCGCGGCACAGCCCGCGCCCGGTCCCTGCCTCCCCGCGGACCCGGCCCGGCCAAGCCCCCGGCGCCCACTGTGTCTCACAGCGGTCCCCGGGCCGCCGGCGGGACGACGACCGCCCCGCCCCCGCCCCCGCTTCCACGGCGCCGCGGTGCGGGTGGCCGAGGATGGGGGGATGACAGACACCTTCACGACCCGGACCGTCGACGTCACCACCGGCTCCGCGGAAACCGTCCACGATCTGACCGCCGCCTGCGCCGGCTTCCTGCGCGAGGTCGCCGGGGGGCGGGACGGGCTCCTCAACGTCTTCACCCCGCACGCGACGGCCGGCCTCGCGGTCATCGAGACGGGTGCGGGCAGCGACGACGACCTGCTGGACGCCCTCGGGACGCTGCTGCCCGCCGACGACCGCTGGCGCCACCGGCACGGCTCCCCCGGCCACGGCCGCGACCACGTCCTCCCGGCGCTCGTGCCGCCGCACGCCACGCTGCCGGTGGTCGGCGGCGAACTCGCGCTGGGCACCTGGCAGTCGGTGGTCCTGGTGGACACCAACCGGGACAACCCGCGGCGTACCGTACGGCTGTCCTTCCTCGGGGGCTGAGGTGGTCCGTACGGACCAGTGGCGGTTTGCGGGGTCGGGCGGCGGGCAACAGCGCGTGCATGGCTGAGCTTGGGGGACACTGCGCGAGCAGGGACACGGAGACCGTCACCACGAAGGTACCGGCGCGGCTTGACCGGCTGCCCTGGTCGCGGTGGCACTGGATGATCGTGATCGGGCTGGGGACGGTGTGGATCCTCGACGGCCTCGAGGTGACCATCGTCGGCAACATCGCCGGGCGCCTCTCCGAGGACGGCAGCGGCCTGTCCATCACCGACGCCCAGGTCACCGGTGTCGCCGCCGCCCTGTACGTGGCCGGGGCGTGTGCGGGGGCGCTGGTCTTCGGCCGGCTGACCGACCTCTTCGGCCGCAAGAAGCTCTTCCTCGTCACCCTCGGCCTCTACCTCGCGGCGACCGCCCTGACCGCGGTCTCCTTCTCGCCCTGGTGGTTCTTCCTCTTCCGCTTCCTCACCGGCTTCGGCATCGGCGGGGAGTACGCGGCCATCAACTCCGCGATCGACGAACTGATCCCGAGCAAGTACCGGGGACGCGTCGACCTGATCATCAACGGCAGCTTCTGGCTCGGTGCGGTCGCCGGAGCCCTGCTGTCCGTGGTCGCGTTGGACACCGACGTGCTGCCCGCCTGGCTGGGCTGGCGGCTGACCTTCGCCCTCGGCGTGGTCCTGGGGCTGGTGATCCTGCTCGTGCGCCGCCACGTGCCCGAGAGCCCCCGCTGGATGTTCCTCCACGGCAAGGCCCACGAGGCCGAGGAGCTGGTCACCGGCGTCGAACGGCAGGTGGAGGCGGAGAAGGGGGTGCGGCTGCCGGAGCCGGACGAGGAGATCACCGTCACCCCGCACCACAGCATCGGCTTCGGTGAGATCGCCCGGACCGTCTTCCGCTCCTACCCCCGGCGGGCCGTCCTCGGCCTGGCGCTCTTCGTCGGGCAGGCCTTCCTCTACAACGCCATCACCTTCGGCTTCGGCACCATCCTGATCCGCTTCTTCGACGTGTCCAGCGGCGTCACCGGCTACTACTTCGCCGTCATCGCCTTCGGCAACTTCCTCGGGCCGCTGCTCCTCGGCCGGTTCTTCGACACCGTCGGGCGCCGCCCGATGATCGCGGGCACGTACGTGCTGTCGGGGCTGCTGCTGTTCGCGACGGCGTGGCTCTTCGGGGCGGGCAGGCTGACCGCGCTGACGATGACCGCCTGCTGGTGCGTGGTGCTCTTCTTCGCTTCGGCGGGGGCGAGTTCGGCGTACCTGACCGTGAGCGAGATCTTCCCGATGGAGACCCGGGCGATGGCGATCGCGTTCTTCTACGCGATCGGCACCGCCGCCGGCGGCATCTCCGGCCCGCTGGTCTTCGCCGACCTCACCTCCAGCGGGGTCCGCGCCGACACCGTCCTGGCCTTCTGCGTCGGGGCCGGGCTGATGGTCGGCGCCGGAGTGGTCGCCGCCTTCTTCGCGGTGGCCGCCGAGGGGCGCTCGCTGGAGGAGATCGCCGCCCCGCTCTCCGTACGGTCCGACACCGCCTCCTGAGGCGGCGCGGCTTCAGTCGACCTGCACCCCGATGACGCAGGTGTCGTCGTCGGTGTCGGACCAGCTCTCGGTGAGCAGGCCGTCCAGCCGGCCGTCGAGGTCGTCGGCCCCCGCGGACACCGAGTCCAGGAGGTGGGCGAGGGAGTCCTGTACGGAGGCGTCCCGGCGCTCGACCAGGCCGTCGGTGAACATCAGCAGGGTGTCCCCCGGTTCGAGCCGGACCTGCTGCTCGGCGTAGGTGACGTCGGGCAGCGCGCCCAGCAGCAGGCCGTCGATGAGGGGGAAGGCCGTGGCGTCGTCCTTCCTGACGAGTACGGGCGGCAGGTGCCCGGCGCGCGCCCAGCGCATCACCCGGGTGCGGGGGTCGTACAGGCCGCAGACGGCGGTGGCCGTGACCTGCTTGGTCAGGTGGTGGGTGACCGTGTTGAGCCAGGACATCAGCTGGCCGGGGCCGGCTCCGGTGACGGCGAGGCCGCGCAGGGCGTTGCGCAGTACGACCATTCCGGTGGCGGCTTCGATGCCGTGGCCGGCGACGTCGCCCACCGACAGCAGGATCAGGCCCGAGGGCAGGACCAGCGTGTCGTACCAGTCGCCGCCGACCAGGGACTCCGTCTCGGCGGGCCGGTAGCGGACCGCGACCCTCATCCCCGGCGCCTCGATGTGGTGGTGCGGGGGCATGATGGCGTGCTGGAGCTGGAGGGCGAGCCGGTTGCGTTCGGCGGATTCGGCTTCCGTGAGGGCGAGCTGGTCCCGGGTCGCGGCGAGGGCCACCTCGGTCCAGTGCTGCGCGGAGACGTCCTGGTAGGCGCCGCGGACGGCGTGCAGCCGCTGGGCCGCGTCCAGCACGGGCTCGGCGACGACCCGTATGTGGCGCAGGATGCCGTCGGAGCGCCGCAGGCGCAGGTCGACGGAGGCGGGGCGCCGGTAGCGCAGGACGGCGCGCAGGAAGCGGCCGAGGGCGGCGGAGTCGTCCGGGTGGGCGTAGTCGGGCAGGTCCCGCAGCGGTACGGGGGACGCGGTGACCGGCAGGCCGTGGAGGGCGTACAGCTCGGAATTCCAGGTGATCTCGCCGTTGGCGAGGTTCTCCTCGAAGCCGCCGATGCGGCCCAGGCGCTGGGCGTGCTGGAGCAGGTTGGCCAGCCGGGCGGTCTCGTCCTCGATCCGCCAGATCAGCAGGACGGCGGCGCCGTGCCGGCTGACGCTGATGTCCGCGACGGAGGTCAGCGGGATCTGGTCGACCAGCGCGGTCAGGCTCACCCGCTCGGCCCGGAAGGGTTCGCCGGTGGCGTGCACCCGCTCGATGGTCTCGAACAGGCCGCTCTCGCCGGCGGCCATCGGGTAGGCCTCCAGCAGCAGGGCTCCGCTGACGTCACCGCGCGGCCGGCCCGCGGGGTCGGCGAACCGGCTGTTCACGTGGCGGATGCGGAAGTCGGCCAGCCGGCCGTCCTCGTCGAGGACGGGGGTGAGGATGATGGTCGGGTCGTGCAGTCCCTCGGCAAGGTCGATCAGCTCCAGGACGTCGGGGAGCAGTGCCTCGGCCACCACGGCGGACGGCGGGGCCGCCGTGTCCAGGGTGTGGGCGCACAGCTCGGCCAGCGCCTCGACCTGACGCTGGACCTGCGGCGGCTGCGGCGGCAGGGGCTGCGGCCAGCAGACTTCGAGGACGCCGTGCACGCGTCCGCCGGTGCCGGCCGGTACGGCCATCCGTCCGCCGTCGGGCCATTGCAGGTGCCCGATCGAGGGGAGGCCCTCTCTGCGCAGGTCGGTGAGGGTCACCGGGGCGCGGTCGCGCAGGGCGAGGCGGGGGACGGTCGCGACGCCCGGGGGTACGTGCCGCCAGCGCGAGGCTTCCTCGGAGGGGAATCCGGCGTGGCCGGCGAGGGTCAGCGAGCCGTCGGGAGCCGCGGCCCACACGGCCACCGCGACCGCCCCCAGCGGGGTCAGGGCGTTGGCCAGCAGGGATTCCGCCACGGCCTGGGTGTCGGCGGCGGCGGCGAGTACGCCGCTCTCGGCGGTGCGCAGGCGCACCGCGACGGCGGAGGTGCTCGGGGCCGGCTGCTGGACCGTCGCGGCGCGTTCGACGAACTCGGCGGCGATCTCGCTGACGTGGTCGCGGGCCGCCTGGTTGACGATGTCGGCGGCGAGTTCGAGCGGGGACAGCCCGGTCTCGCGGCACAGCTCGTCGAGCTGGCGGGCCGCGGCGGCGGGTGTGCAGTCCAGCCGGCCCATCAGGATCCCCTTGGCCAGTTCGACCAGGGCCCGGCCGTCGGCGGCCGCGTGGGCCTCCCGTACCTCTCGGCGCAGGCGCTCGACGGTGGCGACGAGGCGCCCCAGGGGGGTGGGCGCCTGCTGGGGCAGGGAGGGCAGCGGCCGTCCCCCGACGGCGGCCTCGGGCGCTCGCCCGTCGGAGGGCTGGGAGGTGTCGGAGAGGGTCACCGTACGGCCGATCCCTGGTCGACGCGGCCCGGAGCCGTCAGCCAGTGGCGGACGCGGCCGATGAGGTCGTCGGCGTCCACGGGCTTGGTGACGTAGTCGCTGGCCCCGGCGGCGAGGCTCTTCTCCCGGTCGCCGGGCATCGCCTTGGCGGTGACCGCGATGATCGGCAGTTCGGCGTGCTCGGGCATGCTGCGGATCTCCGCGGTCGCGGCGTAGCCGTCCAGCTCGGGCATCATCACGTCCATCAGGATGAGGTCGACCCCGGGGTGGCGGGTGAGCGTGTCGATGCCCTTGCGGCCGTCCTCGGCGTGCAGCACGCGCATGCCGTGCAGTTCGAGGATGCCGCTGAGGGCGTACAGGTTGCGTGCGTCGTCGTCGACGACGAGGACGGTGCGGCCCGCGAGGTCCCCGTCGAGGGCCTGCGGGGCCTGCTCGCCTTCCGCCGCCCGGTTCACGAGCGGCACCACCTCGCCGGGCTGGTCGGCGGACAGGTGCAGGACGATGCGTTCGCGCAGCTCGTCCAGGCTGCTCAGCAGTTCCACGCGGCGGGACTCGGCCCGTTCCCGCACGGCCTGTTCCTGGCCGCTCTTGAGGCGGGGGTTGTTGTGCGCGAGGACCGGCAGGGAGCTGAGCGCCGGGTCCCCGTCGAGCGCGTCGAGGAAGCGCAGGGCCTCACCGCCGGGCATGTCCAGTTCGAGGACGACGCAGTGGAACGGCTCGGACGCCAGTACGGCGGCGGCCTCGCGGGAGCTGGTGGCGCCGACCACCTGGATGCCCGGGTGCTCCCCGCTTCTGGTGTGGCGCGGTACCAGGTCGCGTTCGGCGCTCTCGGCGACGAGGGAGAGCAGGCCGTTGGGGCGTTCCTCGATCACGAGGAGGCGGCGGGCCTGCCGCTGGCGCGCGCCGGAGCTCTCGGCGTCGCCCGAGCGCCGCGGGTCGGGAAGCGCGAAAGCGGCGCCGCGGGGTGCCGGTTCGAGCGCGGCGGGCAGGGCTGCGGAGCCCGGAGCCTCCTCGAAGTCGGCGTGGCTGACCGGGAGGTAGAGCGTGAAGGTGCTGCCCTGGCCGGGCGTGCTCTCCGCCCCGACGGCCCCGCCGAGCAGCTGGGCGATCTCGCGGGTGATGGACAGGCCGAGTCCGGTGCCGCCGTACTTGCGGCTCGTGGTCCCGTCGGCCTGCTGGAAGGCGCCGAAGACGGCCTCGAGCTGCTGTTCGGGGATGCCGATGCCGGTGTCGCGGACGCGGAAGGCCATCATGCTTCCGCGGTGGAGCAGCCCGACGGGCACCTCGGCGTCGGAGGCCCTTTCGATGCGCAGCTCGACGCCACCGCGCTCGGTGAACTTGACCGCGTTGGACAGCAGGTTGCGCAGGATCTGGCGGAGCCTGGAGTCGTCGGTGAAGAGGTCGGCGGGCGCGTCCGGGGCGGTGGTGACGGTGAAGTCGAGGCTCTTCTGCGTGGTCATCGGCCGGAAGGTGGCCTCGACGTACTCCAGCAGCTGCGGCAGGTGGACCCGCTCGGGGTGGATGTCCATCTTGCCCGCCTCGACCTTGGAGAGGTCGAGGATGTCGTTGATCAGCTGGAGCAGGTCGGAGCCGGCCGAGTGGATGATGCCCGCGTACTCGACCTGCTTGGGGGTGAGGTTGCGGGTGGGGTTCTGCGCGAGCAGCTGCGCGAGGATCAGGAGGCTGTTGAGCGGGGTGCGCAGTTCGTGGCTCATGTTCGCCAGGAACTCCGACTTGTACTTGGAGGCCAGCGACAACTGCTGCGCGCGGTCCTCCAGTTCCTGCCGGGCCTGCTCGATCTGCAGGTTCTTGGCCTCGATGTCGCGGTTCTGGCTGGCGAGCAGGGCGGCCTTCTCCTCCAGTTCCGCGTTCGAGCGCTGCAACTCCTCCTGCTGGTCCTGGAGTTCGGCGGAGCGGGCCTGGAGTTCGGCGGTCAGGCGCTGGGACTCGTCGAGGAGTTCGTCGGTGCGCGCGTTGGCGACGATGGTGTTGACGTTGACGCCGATCGTCTCCATCAGCTGGCTGAGGAAGTCGCGGTGGACGGCGGTGAACGCGGAGAACGAGGCGAGTTCGATCACCCCGAGGACCTGGTCGTCGACGACGATCGGCAGGATCATCAGGCTGCCGGGGGTGGTCTGGCCGAGCCCGGAGGAGATGACGTAGTGCGGGGGCACCTGGTCGGTGGCGATGGTCCGGTGGCTGCGGGCCGCCTGCCCGACGAGGGAGTCGCCGAGGGCGAACTGCACGGTGACGCCGTCGGACACGGAGCGGCCGTACGAGCCGACGAGCCGGAGCACGGTGCCCCGGGGGGTCTCCTCGGCCAGGTAGAAGGCGCCGTACTGGGCGGCGACCAGCGGGGTCAGCTCGTCCATGACGAGTTCGGCGACGACCGCGAGGTCGCGGTGGCCCTGCATCAGGCCGGAGATCCGCGCCAGGTTGGACTTGAGCCAGTCCTGCTCCTGGTTGGCGCGGGTGGTCTCGCGCAGCGAGCCGACCATGGAGTTGATGTTGTCCTTGAGTTCGGCGACCTCGCCGGAGGCGTCGACCGTGATGGAACGGGTCAGGTCGCCCTCGGCGACCGCGCTCGCCACCTCGGCGATGGCCCGGACCTGGCGGGTCAGGTTGCCGGCGAGCTCGTTGACGTTCTCGGTCAGCCGCTTCCAGGTGCCGGAGACGCCCTCGACCTCGGCCTGGCCGCCGAGCCGGCCCTCGCTGCCGACCTCGCGCGCCACGCGGGTGACCTCGGCGGCGAACGCGGACAGCTGGTCGACCATCGTGTTGATGGTGGTCTTCAGCTCCAGGATCTCGCCGCGCGCGTCCACGTCGATCTTCTTCGACAGGTCGCCGTTGGCCACGGCCGTGGTGACGAGGGCGATGTTGCGGACCTGGCCCGTGAGGTTGTTGGCCATGGAGTTGACGTTGTCGGTGAGGTCCTTCCACGTGCCCGCCACGTTGGGCACGCGGGCCTGGCCGCCGAGGCGGCCCTCGGTGCCGACCTCGCGCGCCACGCGCGTGACCTCGTCGGCGAACGCGGACAGCGTGTCGACCATCGTGTTGATGACGCCGGCGAGCGCGGCGACCTCGCCCTTCGCCTCCACCGTGATCTTCTGCGACAGGTCGCCGCGGGCGACGGCGGTGGCGACCTGGGCAATGGACCGGACCTGGCCGGTCAGGTTGGACGCCATGACGTTGACGTTGTCGGTGAGGTCCTTCCACGTGCCGGAGACGCCCCGGACCGTGGCCTGGCCGCCCAGGTTGCCCTCGGTGCCGACCTCGCGGGCCACGCGGGTGACCTCGTCGGCGAACGCGGACAGCTGGTCGACCATCGTGTTGATGGTGGTCTTCAGCTCCAGGATCTCGCCCCGCGCGGTGACGGTGATCTTCTGGGAGAGGTCGCCCTGGGCGACGGCGGTGGCCACCTGGGCGATGGACCGGACCTGCGCCGTGAGGTTGCCGGCCATGAAGTTCACCGAGTCGGTGAGGTCCCGCCAGGTGCCCGAGACGCCCTTGACGTCCGCCTGGCCGCCGAGGAGGCCCTCGGTGCCGACCTCGCGCGCCATGCGGGTGACCTCGCCGGCGAAGGAGGAGAGCTGGTCGACCATCGTGTTGATCGTGTTCTTCAGCTCGAGGATCTCGCCCCGGGCGTCCACGGTGATCTTCTGCGAGAGGTCGCCCTGGGCGACCGCGGTGGTCACCTGGGCGATGTTGCGGACCTGGTCGGTGAGGTTTCCGGCCATGAAATTGACCGAATCCGTAAGGTCCAGCCAGGCTCCGCCGACGCCGGGCACCTCGGCCTGGCCGCCCAGCGTCCCCTCGGTGCCGACCTCGCGGGCCACCCGCGTCACCTCGGACGTGAACAGCGACAGCTGGTTGACCATACCGTTGAAGACGGTGGCGATCTCCCCGAGGAGCCCCTCCGCCGCATCGGGCAGCCGGGTGCGGAAGTCCCCGTCACGCACGGCCGTCAGTCCTGCCAGCAGGAGGCGCAGCTCCGACTCGGTGATCCCGCCTTCACCGGGTACCACTGGCGCCCCACCCGGTGCAATCGCGCCAGTCCGCTCAGCCATTGCCAACCTCACTCTCGCTGTTACTGCCGGGTGAAGGCTAACCCGGGCGGCGGTACCCCACGGCCCTCACGCACCCAGGGCGTCATGAACGTCACTGTGCAGCGACAGGACCGTATCCGCCCCGGTCAGGGCGAACAGGCGGCGCAACTGCTCGCCGGGAGCGGCGATCCGCAGCCCGGTCATGCGGTGCACCCGCAGCAGCAGGTTGAGGAAGGAGGAGTCGCCGAACGTGATGGCGCTCGCGTCCAGGATCACCGTCCGGTGCCGGTCCGCCGCGGCGGTCAGGGCCTCCTCCAGGGAGGCCAGTGTGTCCTGGTCCAGTTCTCCGCGTGCCGCGACGACCCACCCCGGCCCGGCCGGGTAGCTGCCCTCGACCACGCCGTCGCCCTGCACGTCCTCTGCTCCGGTCATGTCCGCCTCCCCGGATCTCACCTGTACGGGTTCCGGAATGGAGTATGCATGCTCGATCACCCGACGACGACGCCCCCGTCGCCCGGCACGCCCTGCGGGTGAAATCTTTCGCGTCCCGCAGGATTACGGTCCCGATCCCGGGGCAGAAGCGCGGCTGCAGCCATCGACTACAGGGAGGGAACGGCCACCATGCCTCGTTCGGCCGCAGTCGTAAGCCCCGATCGTGCGACGGACCACCAGGCTCCGGCCTGTGCTCCGGCCGTGGAAGAGCCGTCGGCGGAAGCCCGGCTCCCGCGGGTGGAACAGGCGAGGGAGGTCTCGCCCACGGACGCCAGGGAGTTGTCCCGGCTGTTCTTCGGGAGGTTGCGCACCCTGGAGGAGGGGACGCGGGAGTACCAGTACGCCCGCAACACCCTGATCGAGATGAATCTCTCCCTCGTGCAGTTCGCCGCCCGCCGGTTCCGCGCCCGGGCGGCCGGGGGCGGGGTCGACATGGACGACATCATCCAGGTCGGGACCATCGGCCTGATCAAGGCCATCGACCGGTACGACCCGGACCGCGAAGTGGAGTTCTCCACCCTCGCGCTCCCGTACATCACCGGTGAGATCAAGCGGCACTTCCGCGACACCACCTGGGCCGTCCACGTGCCGCGCCGCCTCCAGGAGCTGCGCACCGAGCTCGCCAAGGCCCAGGAGACCCTCACCGACACCCTGAACCGGGCCCCGACGGTCAAGGAGGTCGCCCAGCACCTCGGTCTTTCGGAGGACGAGGTGATCGACGGCCTGGTCGCCGCGAACGGCTACACCAGCGGCTCCCTGGACACCGCCGAGGCGGACGAGGCCCAGGGATCCGGGCGCCCCGCCCGGGCGCTCGCCGAGAAGATCGGTGACACGGATCCGGCCATGGAGCTCTTCGAGGACTTCCACACCCTCGCCCCGCTGCTGCGGGAACTGGAGCCGCGGGACCGGCTGATCCTGAGCATGCGGTTCGGCCAGGAGAAGACCCAGGCCGAGATCGGGGCCGAACTCGGCATCTCGCAGATGCAGGTGTCCCGGCTGCTTTCGCGTACGCTGGGCCGGCTGCGCGCCGGAATGCTCACCTCTTAAGGAGTCGTGGTGGCCCTGACAGCTCTGCCGCTGGGAGACCGTGCCGGCGCGCGCCTCAGCGGCAGCGGGGACCTCGACACGCGGCCGGCGCTGTGCTCGGCGCTGGCCGCCGTGAGCCGGATCCCCGGTCCCGTGGTCCACCTCGACCTGTCGGCCGTGAGCTTCCTCGACGCGGCCGCCGTGGCCGCCCTGGTGCAGGCGTCGGCCGCGTTCCGCGGGCAGGGCAGGTGCCTGTTGCTCCACAGCCCGCCATACTCGCTCCGCAAGGTAGTGGAGATGTTCCCGGACGAATGTGCCGCGCTGGAGGTCGCAGCATGATCACAGTTCCTGCGGCCAACGGCCCCGGGGCCTTCGTCCATCCCGCACTCTTCTACCAGGGACTCGACGAGTACCTGGCCGGCGTGGGTGGATTCGTGCGTACGGCGCTCGGATCGGACGAGCCGGTCCTGGTCGCCGTACCCGGCCCCCGGCTCGACGCGCTGCGGGACAGCCTCGCCGGCACCGGGTCGGACATCGAGTACGTGGACATGACGCGGCTGGGACGCAATCCGGGCCGCATCCTCGCCGCCCTGCGGGACTTCGCCGAACGGCACGAGGGTCGGCCCGCCCGGATCGTCGGCGAGCCGATCTGGCCGGGCCGGACGGCGGCCGAGGTGCTGGAGGCCACGCGTCACGAGGCCCTCATCAACACCGCCTTCGCGGGCCGCGACGCCACCATCCTGTGCCCGTACGACGTGACCGGGCTCTCCGAGGACGTCGTGGCGGACGCCCGGCGGACGCACCCCACGGTCATCGAGAAGGGCCGGGAGCTGCCGAGTCCCGCCTACACCGACGCCGCGGCCGTCTGCGGCGGCTGCGACCTCCCGCTGCCCGAACCGGCTCCGGGAGCGGCGAGCCTCGACTACGTGAGCGGGGACCTCGCCCTGGTGCGCGACTTCGCCGAGTCCTGGGCCCGCGACACGTCCCTGTCTCCGGGGCGGCGGGGCGACCTCATCCTCGCCGTCAGCGAGGCCGCGGCCAACTCCCTCGCCCACGGCGGCGGGCGGGGCACCCTGCGGCTGTGGACCGCCGGCGGGCAGGGCGTGGTGGCCGAGGTCCAGGACGGCGGCCGCCTGGCCGATCCGCTGGCCGGCCGGCGCCGCCCGGCGCTCGCCTCGACCAACGGCGGGCGCGGCCTGTGGATGATCCACCAGCTGTGCGACCTCGTGGAGATCCGTGCCACGCACACCGGCCTCACCTTGAGACTGCACGTGGCCGACGCCTGAGGACCCTCTCCCCTTAAACTGTCCCGGCACTCGTAGTCGCCGGGGATGCGGCCCGCCGGGTGTCCCCGGCCGGCCCGGGGGCATACGTACGGTCTGGAAACCGACGGAAAACAGCCGGGGCCCTTGCGGTCGCCACGAGAAGAAAGCCGTGTCAAACGGTGGGGGTGAGACCACAGTGAAGAGCAGCGGATCGCCGACCGGCCATCCCCCGCACCCGCAGTCGGCGGTAGCGGGCCAGCGCCGACTCCTGGCGCTGGACGGTGTGCGCGGCCAGGTCGCGAAGGGCCGCGATTTCGCGCGCCAGGCGTTGCGCGACTGGGACTGGGGCGGGACGGAGACCTCGGAGGACACCCTGCTCGTCGTCTCCGAGCTGGTCACCAACGCCGGCCTGCACGCGGACGGCTGCCTCCAGCTCGTCCTCACCCGCGGTGACGCCCTGCGCATCGAGGTCTTCGACGGTTCCACGGCCCTGCCGCGCCGCGACCTCTCCCCCCGGCGCGGTGTCCCGGGCGGCCACGGACTCAACATCATCGACCGCCTCTGCGACCGCTGGGGCGCCGAGCCCTCGGCGCACGGCAAGGTGGTGTGGGCGGAGATCGACGGCTCCCGGCTCGTCTCCGGCCGTTCCGTGGAGCGCTGAGCCGGCCGCCGCCGCGCCCGCCCGGCCCTCAGCGCACCTCGATGACGAGGAGGCAGGTGTCGTCCGCGAACTCCTCCCGCCCGTAGAGGTCCATCAGCGTGTCCAGGACGTGCTGGGCGCCCAGCCCGGAGCAGGTGGCCAGGCGTCGACGGAGCGTGGCGATGCTCTCCCCCAGGTCCTCGCCCCGCCGCTCGACGAGGCCGTCGGTGTAGACCAGCAGGACGTCCCCCGCTCGCAGGTCCACCGTCGCGGTGGCGTACCGGTCCCCCGGCAGCAGGCCCAGCAGGGGGCCCCGGTGCGAGGAGTCCAGGGTCGTCGCGCTGCTGCCCCGGAGCAGCAGCGGCGGCGGATGGCCCGCGCAGGCCCAGGTGAGGCGCCGGCCGGTGTCGATGTGCCCGATGACGGCGGTGGCCGTCTCGCCGGAGGGGTCGGCGCAGATCAGGTCGTTCAGCCAGGTCGTCAGGTCTCCGGCGTCGGTACCGGGGGCGTGGGCGAGGCCCGCCAGGGCGTGCCGTTGCTGCGCCATCCGGGCGACGGCGCCGAGCCCGTGGCCGCAGGCGTCCCCCACGGCGAGCAGGATCCTGCCGTCCGGCAGGACCCGGCACTTGTACCAGTCACCGCCGACGGCGGCGTCCGGCTCGGCCGGCAGGTAGGCCGCCGCCACGGCGTAGCCCAGCTCGGCGATCTGTGAGGAGTGGGTGGGCAGGAGCGCCTCGCGCAGCGCGGAGGCGACCCGCCGCTCGGCGGCCGCCTCCTCGCGGAGCCGCTCGGTCTGCCGCCGGCTGGCGGCGAGCCGCTCCCTGCTGCGGACCTGCGGGGTCAGGTCGCGGGCGATCAGGTAGAACGCCCAGGGCAGCCCGTGGGTGTCGATCACCGGGCGCCCCACCACGTGCAGGGTGCGGACGTCGCCGTGGACGTTGAAGCGGATGTCGGTGCCGGACGGCTCCTCGCCGTCGAAGAGTTCCCTCAGCAGCAGGCCGAAGCGGGTCACGTCCTCGGCCAGCACCGCGTCGCACAGGTCCGTGAGGGTCATCCGGCCGTCGGGTCCGGTACGGAAGATCGCGCAGAGGCCGTCGGACCAGGTGGTGGTTCCGGCCAGCAGGTCGAAGTGGGCCCATCCCATCGAGGCGATGTACTGGGCTTCCAGGGACATCAGCTCGGTGTGCACGTGCGCCGGCCGCCAGGTCGCGAGCACCTGCCCGCCGCAGGACGCGGCGTCGTAGAGCAGGGTCGTACGGTGCAGCCGGCCAGCCCGCCATTCGGTGTAGTCGACCGGGTGGGCCCGGAGGGGGTGGCCGGTGCTCAGGACGCCCGTCAGCGCGGCGAGGAGGCCGCCCGCCTCGGCGCCGGGCCGGGCCGCGAGCAGTCTCTGGCCGACCTGCCGGTCGGGCGCGTCGAGCCATTCGGCGGACCGGACGTGGTTTCCGGCGCGGACGACGAAGTCGACCGTACGGCCGCCGTCGTCCTCGACGGGGGCGAGGAGGGCGGCGGAGACGGGGATGGCGGGCAGGGTGGCGCACACGCAGGCCCAGGGGTCCTGGTCCCCGCCCGGGTCGCCGCACCGGTGGCCGTCCCGGCCGGTTCCGCAGGAGCAGGCCGGGGCGGCGGGCTCCGCCGGCCGGGCGGGTCCGGCGTCGGGGGCGGGCTCCTCGCGCCGGACCCCGGCGCTGCGTCCCGCCGCGGCGCGCAGCGCGGCCACCTCGCGCGCGATGAGCAGTTTGAGTCCCTCGGGGTCCTCGGGAACGGCGGGACTCATGACGGGCCTGCCTTCCGGCTGGATCGTCCGGACGGCGCGGGTCTGCCGCGTCGTCCGGTGGGGGCACAGGGCCATGCTGCAAGCCGCCGCCGGGGCGCGCACGTCGGGTTCCGCCGACCGGCCCTGAACCGGGGGGTTTGGAATCCCGGGGAGAGGACACACGCGGGATGTCGGTGCGTTGCCCCTTTGAGCGGTGTGGCAACCCCCGAGAGCGGTGGCCGCACTCCGTCCTCCTTCCCCCCGGAACGGCGTGCGGCCACCGCATGGCCATGTCCGCATGCCTGTTCGCATGCCTGTCCGCGTCCGCCCCAGTACGCGCCTTCTCGCGGGGGCCGCTACCCGACGGGCGGGGGCCCGGACACGGCTGTGGCTCCCCGGCGCCTTTTCCAGGCGCCGGGGAGCCACAGCCGAACCTGTCACCGCCGGCGGTCGCGGCCCGCCGTACGGCGCTGTGCGTCGGTGTTCGGGGTCAGGGCGTCGCCCGCCTCCCCGTCCTCGCTGCCGGGGATGACGGCGTCCTCGGCTTCCTTGCGTGCCGCGCGGTCGCCGCTCTCCCCCGGTGCCTTCGAGGGCGGGGTCGTCACCTGGTGCTTCTTGTGCTCGCTCATCTGCGGTGCTCCTTGGGGCGGTTCAGAGGGGGCGGCCGCCGAAGGCGCCACCGGCCTTGTAGTAGGCGGCCAGTTCGTCGTGGTAGCCGGCGTCCCCGAGGTGCTTCTCGCGGTGGAACTCGGGGGCGTTCTTGATCTGCTCCTTCGTCCGGTCCACGTAGATCTTCTCCTCGTCCACGTCGATCCGCGAGACGGTGCCGGCCGGCAGGAGGACCTCCTTGCCGAAGATCCAGGGGCCGGTGTCGACCACGATGTAGGCGGAGCCGGCCTCGTCGGAGTGCTTGTCGACCTTGCCGATGCTGCCGTCGACGGCCTCGACCTTGAAGCCGCTCAGGTCCGCGCCCTGCAGCCGGCCGGACGTCTCGCGGTAGCCCCACGCGTTCTCGGTCATGAAGAGTGGTCCTTTCAGCTCGGATGGTGTTGTCGTCTTGCGTGACAGCCCGCCTGCCCCGCATGTCGGTTCTCACACGGGCGCATCGGGCATGTGCTTCGTTTTCCGGCTTTCGGGCGCGGATCCGTTCGCCGAGCGGCTTTCGCCGCGGGCCGGGGGCGGCTGAAGTAGGAGGCATGCCTCCCACACAGTCCGTACCGACCGCCGAACCCCCGGAGGAAGGTGGCGGCGACGACTGCGAGCGGGTCCGGCGCGTCCTGGCCCTGGCCGGCTTCGACACGTCGTCGCGGGAGGGGGAGGGCCTGCGGGTGTGGGCCGCCGCCGAGGGGGTCATGGTCGGCTGGGTCGCCCGTGAGGTGCTGCGGCCGGCCGTCCAGGTCCACGGCCACGAGGAGGACCTGAGCCGGTTCACCTCGCTGACGGGCCTGCACACGGCACTTCGGACGGCCCTCGCCGTGACCCTGCGCGAAGCGGGCCTGGAGGTCCGGGCGAGCGGGGAGCACCTGCTGGCCGTCCTGCCCGGGCCGGCTCCGGCAGGTGCGGGGGCCGGGGGCGAGGGGCTGACTCCTCAGGACCGGCCGAGGGTGTGCCGGGGAGCGACGCCGTAGGCAGCCCGGTAGGCCGCAGAGAACCGGCCCTGGTGGTGGAAGCCCCACCGGCCGGCGATGGCCGCGACCGTGTCCCGGGAGGGGTCCGCGGCGACCAGGTCGGCATGGGCCAGGGCCAGCCGCACGCGGCGCAGGTAGGCCATCGGCGTCGTGCCGAGGTGGCGCCGGAAGGCGTACTGGAGGGCTCGCGGGGTGACGCCGGCGGCCGTGGCCATCTCGGCCAGGCCGATTTCGCCGGCCGGCCGGGACTCGATGAAGGCGACGGCCCGGCGGACGGCGTCCGGCGTCGCGTCCCGGGTGTCCGCGAGGACGGGATCGGGCCGGGCATCGGTGGGGAAGGCGGCCAGGACGGTCGCGGCGAGCATCCTGGCGACGGCGTCGACGACCAGCGGTTCGCCGCCCGCCGGCCGGGCCAGGACGCTCTCCTCGACGTAGTCGACGGTCCTCTTCCACTGGCCGGCCATGGCCGGGGAGACGGGGGTGAAGCGGAGGAAGCGCAGTGGACGGGCGGCCTGCCCGGGCGGGCGGCCCGCGAGTTCCTCCACGAGGGCGACCGGTACCGTCACGGCCCGCAGCTCGGCCGCGTACACCCGACCGGCGTAGGGCAGATGGGGCTGTGAGATCGCCAGGACGTCGCCGGGGCCGGCTTCCGTGACGTCGTCCGCGCATTCCCGGGCCATACGGCCGCCGACCACATGGGTGACGGCCACGGCGCCGAGGGCTCCGGTCGCGTAGGAGTAGTCCGTCGGCAGGGAGAGGGTGCTGAGCGACACGGGGCCGGCGCTGGCGCGGGAGTACCGGAAGGGGCTGCGGGGCTCGGGCGCCTTGATGCGCAGGCTCGTCCCGTACGCGGCCTTCAGCCAGTCCCGGGCCTCGTCGACATCGGTGGTCCGGAAGGCGGGCGTGCCGGCTGGACCCGGGTTCTGCGGCTGTCGCACGGCGAGGGTCCCCCTGTTCCGCGGCGGGCGCGGCACGGAGGAGCAGCGCGGCTTCAGCGTACGCCGGACCGCGGGCGGGCAGATGCGCCCGGCCCTGCTGTCCGGCCCCGTACCGCCGTCTTCCCCGCCGGGGGGCCGCCGTCCTGTGCCCGTCAGCCGCCCGGCCCCGGTGTGGGACGGGAGCGGCGGCGGGGGCCGCCGACGGGGTGGCCGGGTGGCGCCGGTGCCTGCCCCGGGGCAGGGCCGGCTTCGGCTCTCCGGACGCTCCGCGGTCCGTCGGGGGATCCGGCACGGGGTGCGGGGGCCCGGCACCCTGCCGGGGCGGGGCCGCAGCGCTTGCCGCCGGGCCCAGCATGCGCTCCTCGTAGCGGCCGAGCCCGAGGACGGCGCACAGCAGCAGGGGTGGGATGAGCAGCGCCAGGAACAGCACGGAGGGCTACCGGTGCCTGGTCAGCGTGGTCACCAGGACGAGCACGGCGAAGGCCATCACCAGCAGGTGCAGCCACACGGGTCCGGATGGCGCGGCCCAGGCGAGCACCGCGGTCGTGTTCGATGTCATACAGGCGCGCATGCCCCCGTGCGGAGAGGTGACACAGCCGGCGGGCGGCCGTCCGGGGCCGAGTGGCAGGTTTGATCCGAACGGGTGGGAACAGACGTGCTCCTGACACCGGTACGGATACCGACGCTGAAGGAGCGACCCATGCCGAAGCCTCCCCGCCTCCGCCCTGTGCTCGAGCACTGGGCCTGGCAGTTCCACGCCGCGTGCCGGGGGGTGGAGTCGGAGCGGTTCTTCGGCCCCTGGAACGAGTCCCGCGGCGACCGGGAGCAGCGCGACCAGCAGGCGAAGGAGTTGTGCGCGTCCTGCCCGGTGCGCCAGGCGTGCCTGCGGCACGCGCTGCTGATGGGTGAGTCCTACGGCGTGTGGGGCGGTTTGACCGCCCCGGAGCGACGCCGGCTCCAGACCGTCGGCTAGGCCATGCCTGCGGTCTGCGGCGGCGCGGGCGGTCGCGAGGAGGGGTCTGCCGGTCCGGCGGGCCCCTCTTCTCTGCGGCCGGGGACTTCTCGCACCGGCAGGTGGCAAGGGTGGGTCCGTGGCCGGGCGTTAATCCATTCGAGTCGGCAACGACCATGACGGAAGCGGTAGTTCGCTCACAAAAGCGTCCCTCCCCAGCCGGCCGGAGCCTTTCACCGGGCCTCGACAGAGGTGGGGCGCCGAACGGGCGAATGGCCTGTCCGGGTGGGCACATGATCTCCGGCCGGTTTACCCAACCGAGATAATTCCTGCCGTGTCCGACGCCTCGCAGGTGGACACTTCGTGCAAAATGGGCGGTCGTCGGGAGCCGTTACGCAGTCACCGAGAACAGTCACCGTCATGGTCTTGTTCCTGTATCGAATGCGCAGGTATCACGATTGCCGAAAACAAAAAAACGCCCCGAGAGCCATCGCTCCCCCGCTTTGTTCCTCGCGATCTCCGTGGCCGCCGCCCTGTTCACGCCCGCCAGCCCGGCGCAGGCCGCTTCGCTCTACGGCATAAAGGCCGTTGCCATCGCGGCATCCAAGAAAGGCTCCCCTTACGTCTACGGCGCCACAGGGCCCAACGAATTCGACTGCTCAGGACTGACCCTCTACGCCTTCCGCAAGGCCGGCCGGGCCCTTCCCCGCACCGCGGCGGCCCAGTACGAGAGCACCCTGCACATCCCGCGCACCCAGCGCGCACCCGGCGACCTGGTCTTCTTCCCCACAGGGGGCACCATGGGCCACGTCGGCATCTATGCGGGGCACAACAAGATCTGGCACGCCCCCAAACCCGGTACCCGTGTGCGGCTCGAGCGCATCTGGACCGGCACCGCCCGCTACAGCCGGGCCAATTGAGCGGCCGCGAACAGGCCGACACCGACGACCGGTGAAACAGCGAAACCCGACCGGCGAACCACGGCCGGCGAACGGCGGGCATCCCCGAAAGCCCGGGGGCCGCGTCGGTGCGGCCCCCGGGCCGGGGTCATTCTCCGAATTCGTCTACGGGGCTCTGCGCCGCCCTACCAGCGGTACCACCGCCCGCTGCTGCCGCTCGGCCGCGCGACGAAGCCGACCAGCCAGAGGACCAGGACCGCCAGAGCGACCCACCACAGAATCTTGATCGCGAAACCCGCACCGAAGAGAATCAGCGCGAGCAGAAGTACCAGAAGCAGGGGAACCATGTTTATCAACCTCCGAGAAGCCGTATGCCCGGGAGCCCCGCCCCCATGCACGGCGCCGACGAATCGTCACTCCGTCGGACGCTTCCCGCCCCGCCCGCAATTCCCCCCGGCCGCCGGTGAATGGGGGCCGAAGGACCCTGGTTCCGTGACGCGGCGGATCCCGGCGCAGGCCGCTACCCGGCGCTGACGGCCGTCACGTGCGTGGTGCCGTCCCGCAGTGCGGTGACGCGGACCTGGCCCGCGGGGAAGGGGTCGCGCCCGTTCGGGCCGGGTACCTGCGCGAACAGGGTCCAGGAGCCGTCCGGCCTCCTGATGCCGTACCGGACCCGTGCGACGGTAAACCACGGGCCGTTGTCGGGCGCGATGCCGAGCACCACGACGGAGCCGTCCGCCATGCCGGCCGCGGCGCACTGGACGCCCGTGAACGAAGCGGCGTCGGCGGGGCCCGGCGGGGGCGCATGCCGCTCCACGAACCGTCGGGGTGGCGCTCGGTGTGGAAGAGCGCGCGCTGCTCGACGTCGTACGGGGGCAGTTGGGCGGAGGAGAACCACACCGGGTGGGTGAGGGCGACCAGTTGGAGCTTCGGGGGTGTTCGCTCGGCACAGTCGCGCTCTCCGTTCACGTCGGGGCGGCGCGGGAGGCGTCCGTGTGCGGCGCGGCCGCCGGGAGGCGGGCGGAGCGGTGGGGGGAAGGGGCAGCGGCGGTCCCGCCCGGCGGTGCGGGACCGCCGCCGTCTACCGGTGCGAGCGCTGGGCCTCGACGATCTGTCGCACGGAGCCATCGAGGCCGGCCCGGGCCTGGACCCGCTCGGCGAAGCCGGGGAACTGCCCTGCGACGGCGCTGAGCAGCCGCAGTTCGAGCGGCGCGACGTTGATCTCGCACCGGTCGCGCCGGACGGCCCGTACGACGCCGTCGGCGACCTGCGCGGGCGTCACGGTCCTGATCCCGCTCGGCGGGGTGGCTCCCGTCGCCGCGAACATCCCGGCGTCGCGGACGAAGCCGGGCTGGACGAGGGAGACGCCCACGCCCGTGCCCCGCAGCTCCTGGCGCAGGGCGAGGGCGAATCCGCGCAGCCCGAACTTGGTCGCGTTGTAGAGGGAGGTCGACCTGGTCGCGGCCTTGCCGGAGATGGAGCCGACCAGCACGATGTGGCCGCGGCCGCGGGTGGCCATGTGCTCGGCGAGGAGCCGGGACAGCAGGACGGGCGCGCGCAGGTTGACGTCGAGGGCCCGGTCCAGCTGCTCCTCGGTGTAGTCCAGCAGGTCGCCGCTGGCGGGCAGGGCGGCGTTCGCGACGAGGACGTCGGCGTCGGCGCAGGTCTCGGCCAGCCGGACCACGTCGGCCCGGACCGCCAGATCGGCAACGACGGTCCTGGCGCCGTATGCGTCGGCGGTCGTCTTGAGGGCCTCCTCCCTGCGCCCGGTGACCGTGAGGCGGGCTCCCTCGGCGGTCAGGCGCGCCGCGAGGGCGGAGCCGATGCCGCCGGTGGCTCCGGTGAGCAGAACGTGTGATCCGGATATGTCCATGAATGACTCCCGTGCGGCGTCCCTCAACTGTTCGTTCGAACGAACAGTAGGGATCGCTCCGTGCCTTGTCCACACCGCGGACGCACCAACTCCCCTGCCGGGGGCGGGCGGAGGGCCGCGGCGGCCGATGGGGCAGAATGCCGTCATGCCCCATGCTTCCGACACCCGCCAGCGCATCGTCGACGCCGTGCTGCGGATCATCGGGCAGGACGGGATCGCCGCTCTCACCAACCGGCGGATCGCCAAGGAGGCCGCGGTCTCCCTCGGCTCCGTCACCTACCACTTCGCCACCCAGCACGAGCTGCTCCGCGAGAGCCTGCTGCACTTCGTGGCCGAGGAGACCCGGCACTTCACGGAGCTCGCGGACGCGTGCGCCGACGAGCGCTTCGACATCGGGCAGGCGGCCGAGGTGGTGGCGCGGGTGGCGGGTGGCAACGCCTTCGACAGCCGGCACATCGCGCCCTTCGAGCTCTACGTCCAGGCCGGCCGGGACGAGCGGCTGCGCGCCGCCGCCGCCGAGTGCTTCGCCGCCTACGACCTGCTGGCCGCCCGGATCCTGGCCCAGCTCGGCGTTCCGGACCCCGAGCGCCTGGCGGGCGTGGCCGTCGCCCTGGTCTTCGGGCAGCAGTTGCGCCGCCTGGCCACCGGCGCCCCGGCCGAGGACCTCGTCGACACCCTGCTGGTCCTCACGCAGCTCACCGCGCCGCAGGCCCCGTAGCCCCCGCTCCCGATAGGGTGCGGCCCGTGTCCGAGCACCAGCGCGATCTCGTCGGCTACGGCGCCGAGCCCCCGCACGCCGCCTGGCCGGGCGGCGCCCGCGTCGCCGTCAGCCTCGTCCTCAACTACGAGGAGGGCGGCGAGCAGAACGTCCTCGAGGGCGACCCCGCCTCCGAGGGCTACCTCCATGAGATCGTGGGCGCGCCGCCGGTGGTCGGCGGGCGCGAGCTGAACGTCGAGTCGATGTTCGCCTACGGCTCGCGCGCCGGCTTCTGGCGCGTCCACCGCACTCTCGCGCGGCACGCCGCGCCGGTCACCGTCCACGCCGTGGGGCAGGCGCTCGAGCGGAACCCGGAGGCGGCGCGGGCGATGGGCGCCGCCGGGTGGGAGGTGGCGGGCCACGGCTGGCGCTGGATCGACTACCGCCACGTACCCGAGGACACCGAGCGCGCCGACGTCCGCCGTTGCGTCGCGACGATCGAGCGTCTCGTGGGCCGTCGGCCCGTCGGCTGGTACACCGGCCGGACGAGCCCCCGCACGCGGCGCCTCGTCGTCGAGGAGGGCGGGTTCCTCTACGACTCGGACGACTACTCCGACGACCTCCCGTTCTACGTGGAGGCGGCCGGCCGGCCGCACCTCGTCGTGCCGTACAGCCTCGACGCGAACGACTTCAAGTTCCTGATCGTCCACGGCTTCACCACCGCCGACGACATGCTGGCCTACCTCGTGGACACCTTCGACGCGCTCCACGCCGAGGGGGCCGACCGCCCGCGCATGATGAGCGTGGGCCTGCACTGCCGGATCATCGGCCGGCCCGGCCGCATCCGCGCGCTGGACGGCTTCCTGGAGCACGTCGCGCGGCGCGGCGGAGCGTGGATCGCCACCCGGGAACAGATCGCACGCCACTGGGCGACCGCGCACCCGCCGGGGCGCTGACCCGCGCCCCCCGGCGCCGGCCGCCGGCGCGCCCGTTCTCCGCGGTCACTCCTGCGGGTGCCGGCGCCGCAGGCGGGCCTCGACCTGGCCGTCGACCGTGCGGCATTCGAAGGAGGGCTGCGGCGCGGTCGCGGGGCCGCGCACGTTCCAGCCGTCCGACAGCCGGAAGACGCTCCCGTGCCAGGGGCAGCGGACGCAGCCGTCCTCGATGTCCCCCTCGAACAGGGGCCCGGCCATGTGGGAGCAGCGGCCGGCCAGCCCGTGGATCTCGCCGCCGGTCTGCCGCACCACCAGCACCTCCACGCCGGCCACCACGACCCGTACCGGCCGGCCCACGGGGAAGTCGGCGACGGCGCCGATCCTGATCCAGCCCTGCGGGACCAGGTGGGGCACCGCCTCCGCGTGGTTGGCGCCGGCCGCCTGACGGTAGGCGAGGTGTCCGCCGAGGGCGCCGCCGATCCCGACCGAGGCGAGGCCGGCCGCCGCGAGGAGCCGGCCGCGCAGCTGCCTCCCGCGCAGACGGGCGGTGAGGGAGGCGGCGTAGAAGGACACGCCCGCCAGGTTCGCCGCCGCGTGGACGAGTCCCACCCGCGCCTGCTCCGGCGGCAGCTCCGCCCAGTCCGCCCAGCCGGCCACCGCGGCCGGGGCCGCCGCCGCGAGACCGACGCCGATCAGCACCTGCTGCTCCCCCCGCCGGCCGGGCATGCAGTCCAGCACGGCGGCCGAGAGCCAGGCGCCGAGGGGGACCTGCACGAGCAGGGGGTGCAGCGGGTGTCCGAGCGGGAGGCCGTGCAGGACGTCGCGGCCCCGGCCCAGCGGGACGGCGCGCACGGCCCGGCGCACCACGGACGCGAGGCGGTCGGCCGCGGACCACTCCTCCAGCCGTTCCAGACCGGTGAGCAGGCCTTGCGACCAGGCGGGGGAGGCGGATCGGGTCAGGGGTTGACTGGTCATGCGCGGCGTCTACCCGGAAGTCCGCGCTCTACCGCCCGGGGCCGTGGCGGCGGCCCCGGAGGCCGCCGCCCGGGACGGCCGCCGGGGTCCGGGGCATCAGAACGCGAAGACGGCGTTGCCGTTGACGGTCGCGGCCATGGCGCAGCTGTTGGAGAAGGTGTGCTTCCAGCTGACCCGGCTGCCCTGCCAGACGCCTTCCGCGGTGACGGTCACGGGCGCGTAGTGCATCGGGCAGGCGCGGTTCACGTCCGGGGCGGCGAGCAGCCGGTCGAAGCTGCCGCCGGTGGCCTTCAGGGCGGTACAGGCGGCCTGGGGGTCGGGGTGGGTGCCCTGCGCGGACGGCATGCAGCTGAGGGTGGCGGCGCGCAGGACCGTGCCCGAGGCGTCGTCGCCCTGGGCGACGGAGAAGACCATGGCGGACGGGGCGTACAGGCTGGCGGGCTTTGCCTCCGCCATACCGGTGGCACCTCCCAGGCACAGGAGGGCGGCGGCGGGGACGGCAGCGAAGCGGTAACGCACGACAGGACTCACTTTCGATACGAAGGTTGAGCGCGACAATTACTTGCGTTGTCTGGCTCCGACGCGTCCGAGTCTGTCGGATGTGAAGGTGGGATGCAGGTCGATGGCCGTTTTACGGACAACACGTCCGACTATCGGATACCGAAGGGCTGTTCGGGCAGCTCACGCGGCATGCGCCGCTCCCCCGGCCGCCCCGAAACCCGGGCGGAACGGTGCGTGGCCAGCCGGACGCGTACCGCTGACCTGGCGTCCAGCGGCCCGTGTTCACCTGAAGGTCACTCAGCTTGTCCGGATCGGTGCGCTTGCCGGGCCTTCCAGCGCGGCGGGCGGGGCCGCGGGGGCGGTGGGGGCGTGGGAGGAGCCGTACCGGTCGTCCCGGTGGTCGTCCCGCACCCGGACCGCCGGGGACGCGCACGCGACGACGATGCCCAGGACGAGGATCAGCACGATCAGCGCCTTCGCCGGCGTACCGAGGACCAGGGGGCGCGTACCGGAGGGCACGGCCGGGGCGGAGAGGCCGACGGCGGGCGGGGCGTCGCCGAACAGGCCCTTGGGGTAGGCGGAGGTCAGCATCATCGTGTACGCCTGGTAGCGCATCCGGTACCGGGCCACGGCGGCGACGGCGCCGAAGACGGCCGGGGGCATGCGCCCCAGCACCAGCGTGATCAGCCAGAACACCCAACAGACGGCGGCCCAGCCGTACTGCAGGAGGGTGGTGACGATCACCGCCGGGATCATCAGGACGATGCGGAACAGCACGGCCGACCGGTTCAGCTCACCGGGGCGCAGCTCGATGCGGACCGGGTGGCCGGGCGCCTCGAAGGAGAACGGCGGGTACCGGTCCACCAGCAGCATCGCCGCGGCGGTGACCCGGGTCTCGTACGCGAGGAACAGGCCGAGGAACCGGGCGACCCCGTCGGGCAGCCGGCCCCGCACCAGGGCGGCGAACCAGCCGGCGATCGTCACGAAGAAGGCGGCGACCCCGAGGAGGGCGGTGACGATCAGCTGCGGCAGCAGCAACAGCAGCCGCAGCAGGACCGTCCAGCGCCGCTGCCGGCCGGGCGGCGGGACGTCGAGCTCCGGCAGGTGCTCACCGCGGGGCTGCCCGGCGTCGGGCGGGCGGGGGGTCCAGCCTGTGGTCATCGGGCGCTCCAGCCGTCGGGGGGCGCGCGGACCGTGACCCCGCCGGACGTCCGGGCGGCTCGTGGCCGTGGAACCGGCGGGTTCCGCGCGTACGCCCTGCCAGGGGTACCGCGCGGAACCCGCCATTCCAAGGACCCCGGCTGGAGGGGGCCGCTCGTTGCCCTGAAGGGCCGCGCGGCGGGGCCGGGCGGACCGTTGCGGCCCGGCCCGGCCCAGCCGGCCTCAGGCCTTGGAGGGCGCCTCGGCCTCGGCGGACGCGGCCTCCGGAGCGTCGCCGGCCGTCGCGGCCTCGGCGGGGGCCTCGTCGGCGGGGGCGGACTCCGGGGACCCGGCGGCGGTCGACCCGGCGGCGAGCCCGGTGGCGGCGGGGGCCGCGGATCCGGCGGCGGCGGGGTGGGGGATGCGGTGCAGTCCCCTGACGTCGTACAGGCGGGTGACGGCGAAGCCGAAGGCCAGCGCGGCGACGAAGGCGACCCCCATCGCGGACCAGGCCCGGGTCAGGCCCGCGTCTGCCTGGGCCCCGTAGTAGAGCAGGGAGCGCAGCCCCTCGGTGATCTGGCGCAGCGGCTCGAACTCGGCGAGGGCCCGGAAGAAGCCCGGCAGCGCCTGGAGCGGCACCGTGGCGCCGGAGGAGGGGACGGCCATCGCGATGAACACGATGGTGGCGAGCAGCATGCCGGGGGTGCCGAAGGCGGCGAACAGGGCCAGGCTGCCGATGCCGACGACCGCGATGGTGGCGACCGAGTACAGCCACAGCAGGCCCAGGTGGGAGGCGTCCATGTCGAGCACGGCGACCGTGGCGACCTCCACCAGGGTGCCCATGACCACGGACAGGCCGAGCATGAGCGCCATGCCGATCGCCAGGGTGCGGACGCGGCTGGTGTGCTGGACGGGTTCCCGCTTGCGGAAGGGGCCGAAGTCGGTGTGCACGTAGCCGAGCGCGGTGTCGACCTGGGAGTTGACCACGTTGGCGCCGAGCATGCCGCAGACGATGAGGACCAGCGCGTAGTAGAAGGCGCTCAGGCCCATGGCGCTGCGGGAGCCGACGGGGTGGCCGTCGGCGACGGTGACCGTCACCGGGTCGGCCAGCTTGAGCTGGGCGGCCGTCGGCAGCGGGGTCTTCTGGGCGGCGGCCTGCTGGAGGAGCTGCTGGCCGATCTGCGCGGACGCGGCGTGGGCGGCCTTCTGGGCCGCCTGGGAGGACATGGAGGAGCCTATGCTGCCGGCGGCCTGGTTGGTCAGGACGGTCAGGACCGGCGGTGCGGGCTTGCCGGCGGGCGGCTGCGGGGCGGCGAGCGCGGTCACCGTGGCGGAGAAGTCCCGCGGGATGACGAGGGCGCCGAAGACCTTGCCCCGGCCCAGCCGCTTGTCGGCCTCCTCGCGGCTGACGAGCTGCCAGTCGATGCTCTTGTCGCCCTGGGCGGCCTTCTCGATCCCGGCGACGACCTGCTCGCCGAGGTTGACGCGGCGGCCGCCCGCGTCGGCGCCGGTGTCGGCGTTGACCAGGGCCACCGGCAGGTCGCGCAGGTTTCCTCTGGGGTTGACGTTGCCGCCCACGTAGAGCAGGGCGAACACCATCGAGACCACTGCGGCGATGAGTCCCGTACCGATCCACAGCTGGGGTCGGCGGAGCACGGAGGGTGGCGTGGGGTGAGGCATCGATTCTCCGGTGCGGCTGCGATTCCTGGACTGGATACTTCTGGTATCCAATGCTGGATACTGGCAGTATCTTGTGGTGGTGTCCAATCGCCGATGACGGGTACCGGCCGCACGACCAGCAGGGAAGCCGTATGAAGATCTCGGAGCTCAGCCGGCGCACCGGGGTGCCGGTCGCCAGCATCAAGTACTTCCGGCGGCAAGGGCTGTTGCCCGCGGGACGGGCCACCGCCGCGACCCTGGCCGAGTACGGGGAGGAGCACGCGGAGCGGCTGCGGCTGATCAAGGCGCTGACCACGCTGGGCGGCCTGTCCATCGCCGCCACCCGGGAGGTGCTCGGCGCCGTCGACCAGGCGCACAGCACCGAGGGCGCCCTCGGGGCGATCAGCTACGCGCTCCCGGTCCCGGTGGCCTCCCACGGCCCGGAGGACGGCGAGGGGGAGGACGAGGCGGAGGAGACGGCCGGGGCGGAGGTGGCGGAGCTGCTCGCGGCACTGGACTGGCGGGCGCCGGCCACGTCACCGCACGTGCAGGGGCTGACGGCGGCCCTCAGGGAATTGCGCCGGCTGGACGCCCAGTACGCCCCGGGCGAGCTCGCCGCCTACGCGCGGCTGGCCGAGTCGGTGGCCCGGCTGGACCTCGAGCGCGCGTCCTGCCTCGACGACCCGGTGGCCCTGGCGGAGCGGGCGGTCATCGTCTTCGCGATCTGCGCCCCGGTGTTCGAACTGCTGCGCCGCCTCGCCCAGGAGGACCAGGTCCGGCGCCGCATCGCGGACGACGGCACGGGCACCGCCGCCGCCCCCTGCTGAGCCGTCGCCCTCACCCGGCCACGGTGTCGCCGTGGCGATGGGCCACCCGCCACGCGCCCTGTTCCCGGCGGTAGACCTGGGTGGCCCGCAGGGTGTAGGTGCGCGGCTCTCCGTCGACGGAGGCGGAGGTGTGTTCGAGGCCGGCCGTGTAGGCCATGTCACCCACCACGTCGTACGCCAGTAGTTCGAACGCGTACGACGTGCAGTCGGAGAAGCTTCCCTCCAGGGCGGTGAACAACGCGTCGAGCTCCTGCCGGCCGACCGCGTTGCGCCACGCCCCCAGGACGCTCACCGGCTCGTCGTGCGACCACAGCGCCCGGCGGGCAGCCGCGTCGCCGTTGTGCAGCGCGCGTTCCGCCTCGTACAGATCGGTCCTGACCCACAGCAGGAAGTCGTCGCGGTCGCTCATGCCGTCATCTTGCACCCGCGGTACGGGCCGGCGCGGCGGCCGACACGCGCGGCGCTGCGGGGCGCGGCGGTGCCGCCGGAGCCCCGGAGGGCCGGGCCGGCGGCACCCGGGGGGGCTGCGGCGGGGTCAGATGGTGACGCAGATGCCGTCCTCGATGGACCGGCCGTCGCGCTCCAGGCCACCGCACACCAGCTTGGACCCGGCCTGCTCGTAGCCCACCACCCACCGGTGGGAGGCCGCGTTGACCTTCGTGCTGTGGTAGTTGCCCCAGTAGGAGCGCAGCGTGCCGGGCAGGCCGTCGCGGGTCCGGACGGTGATGTCCTGGACGAAGCGGTTGTGGTGGGCGGTCATCACGCAGATGTACTGGCCGCACTGGCTGTCGACGGCACCGGGACGCGCGTCGGCGGGGGTCGCGGCGGTGAGCGCCAGGGCGGCGCCGGTGGCCAGGGTCGCGGCGAGGTACCGCAGGCGATCGTTCATGGAAAGGCCGTCTTTCTGTCGCTACTCGGGGAACGCCGGCAGGCGGCGGTGTCAGCCGCACCCGCGGGGGTGGGCCTGATCACGATCCGGTTGTAACGACCGGCGGCGGGGCCCGGACAGGCCCTGGGCCGCCAACTCACCCGGGCGGGCGAGCGCCTTCACCCGGTGAAACGCCACTGCACCCGGAGGCAGCGGACGGCGGAAAAGACAAAGACAAAAGACAAAGGCAAGGAGTCGCCCACTCCTTGCCACTCTCAACATATAGCGCACGGGGGGCCTTGCGGCAAGACCCCGTTCGCCCCGCAGAATGAGCGGCCGAATCCAGAACCTGCTGAAATGGGCGTTTTCATGATGGACGTGATCGTTGCCGGCGGCGGCCCGACCGGTTTGATGCTGGCCGCCGAACTCCGGCTGCACGGAGTGCGCGTGCTCGTACTGGAGAAGGAGACGGAGCCCGCCGGCCATGCCCGTGCGCGCGGTCTGCACGCGCGCAGCATCGAGTTGATGGACCAGCGCGGCCTGGCGGAACGCTTCCTCGCACGCGGTGAGCGGTTCACGGTCGGCGGCTTCTTCGCCGGCATCGGCGGGGCCTGGCCGACGGGGCTGGACACCACGCACGCGTACGTCCTCGCCATCCCCCAGGCGGTCACCGAAGAGCTGCTGGCCGAGCACGCCCGCGGACTCGGCGTCGAGGTCCGGCGCGGCTGCGAACTGGCCGGACTGACCCAGGACGAGGACGGGGTGGACGTCCGACTGGCCGACGGCACACGGCTGCGCTCGCGCTACCTCGTGGGCTGCGACGGCGGCCGCAGCACGGTGCGCAAGCTGCTCAACGTGGGCTTCCCCGGCGAACCCAGCAGGAACGAGACGCTGTTGGCCGACGTGGAGCTGACCGCGTCACCGCAGGAGCTGGCCGCCGTGGTGGCCGAAGTCCGCAGGACCCAGCCGCGGTTCGGCGCCATCCCCGAGGGGGACGGGGTGTACCGCGTCATCGTGCCCGCCGAGGGAGTGGCCGAGGACCGCTCGGTCCCGCCGTCCCTGGACGAGCTCAGGCAGCAGTTGCGGGCGTACGCCGGCACCGACTTCGGTGTGCACGCGCCGCGCTGGATCTCCCGCTTCGGCGACGCGACGCGGCTGGCCGAGCGCTATCGCGTCGGCCGGGTGCTGCTGGCCGGCGACGCGGCGCACATCCACCCGCCCACCGGCGGGCAGGGGCTCAACCTGGGCCTCCAGGACGCGTTCAACCTCGGGTGGAAGCTCGCCGCCGCGGTGGCCGGCTGGGCGCCGGACGGGCTCCTGGACAGCTACCACGCCGAGCGGCACCCGGTGGCGGCCGACGTACTGGACAACACCCGCGCGCAGATGGAGCTGATGTCCACCGAGCCCGGCCCCCGGGCGGTGCGCCGGCTGCTCGCGGAACTGATGGACTTCGAGGAGGTGAACCGGCACCTGATCGAGAAGATCACCGCGATCGGGATCCGCTACGACCTCGGCGAGGGCCATGAACTGCTCGGCAGGCGGCTGCGGGACGTGCGGCTGAAGCGGGGGCGCCTCTACGGGCTGATGCACCGCGGCCGCGGGCTGCTGCTCGACCAGACCGACCGGCTCTCGGCGGCGGGCTGGGCGGACCGGGTCGACCACGTCGTCGACGTCAGCGGGGAACTCGACGTCCCCGGCGTGCTGTTGCGCCCGGACGGGCACGTCGCGTGGGCCGGCGAGGACCAGCGGGAGCTGCTCGGGGCGCTGCCGCGGTGGTTCGGGGCCGCCTCCGCCCGCGCGTGACGCGTCCCCGCGACGGCGGATGCCGGGAGCGGCCGCCTCCGCCGGATTCAGGGCCGTTCCAGCATCCGCCGCCGCAGGCTGTCGTAGATGGGCTCGCTCTCCAGCCGGTCGGCGGTCAGGACCGCGGCGAAGCAGGCGACCAGCAGGGGGAGGACGAGCGCGGTCGCCCCGGTCATCTCCACGACCAGGACGACACCCGTGAGCGGCGCCCGCACGACGCCGGCGAACAGGGCGGCCATCCCGACGGCCGCGAAGGCGCCCGGGCCGATCGGATCCGCCGGCAGCAGCGGTGCGGTGACGGCGTGCGCGAGGGCCCCCCACAGCGCTCCCACGGCGAGCAGCGGAGCGAACAGCCCGCCGGGGGTGGCGGCCGCGTAGCTGAGCGGACCCGCCAGGAACCGGACGGCGAGGTATCCCGCGAGCACCGCCACGGCGGGGCTCGCCCCGGCGAGCAGTCCCTCGCTCAGCGGGTCACCGCCCCCGCCCAGCAGCGGGTCGTACGCCATGAGCAGGCCGACCACGGCCCCGATGAGGGCGGCCCGGGCCACGGGCGGCACCCGGGTGAGCCGGTCGCCCACCGCCAGCATCCCGACGACGAGGCCGCTGTAGGCCGCGCCCAGCGCTCCGGCGGCCGCGCCGAACAGGAGGAAGAGGGGCAGTGTCCACACCGGGGGGAGGCGTGCCCCGGGGACCGGGAAGACCGGGGCGTCACCGACGAGGAACCGGGAGACGGCGAGCGCCGAGGCCGTGCCGATGAGGGTGAGGAGCACCAGGCGGGGCCGGACCGTGCGGGTCACCTCCTCGCAGACGAACAGCAGTCCGCCGAGGGGGGCGGTGAAAGCCGTGGCCAGACCCGCGCCGCCGAGCGCGGTGTGCAACCGGCGGGCGTCGGCGGCGGCCAGCCGGGTGAGGCGGCCCGCCTCGGCGCCGATCGAGGCCCCCATGTGCACGATCGGGCCCTCCCGGCCGAGGACCAGGCCCGAGCCGATGGCGAGGAGCCCGCCGAGGAACTTCGCCGGCAGCAGCCAGGGCGAGCGGGAGCGGGGGTCGGCCTCCTCCCGCCAGACGGCCTCCACGTGCTGGATCCCGCTGCCCGCCGCGTGCGGGACCCGCCCGGCGATCAGGCAGGCCGCGGCCGCGCCCGCCGCCGCGAGGGCCATCGGGATCAGCCATCTGAGGCCGCCGAGGCCGGCCGCCGCCTCCAGCACCGTGCCGCGCAGCTCGGCGGCGCGCGCCAGGCACCACCGGAACGCGCCGCCGACCAGCCCCACCAGGCAGCCCGCGGGCACCGCGACGAGGTAGGCGCGGTACCCGTCCGGATCCCTCCACCCCGTGGGCCGGGGTCCGGGCCGAGCACCGGGCATGCGCTGCCTCCCCACCGATCCGTACGGGACGTCGTCCGAGCCTGGCCCGGGCAGGCGCGCGGCACGGCGAAGCTCGCCGGGCCCGCGCCCGCGAGGCGCCCGACCGGCCGAAGGCCCGCGCGTGCTCCGCGCCTGCGCGCCGGGCGCGGCGGCGGCCGTCACCTG